>PMLF01000195.1:0-1652 GCA_003158755.1 Elusimicrobiota bacterium
GGGATTAAGGGGAGGTAGATTCGTGTGCTCGTCGGACCAGAACCTCTACCCCTCCCTCACCCGGCCTCCGGCCCCTGGGCCTGTTCGGCCCGTGCCAAACGTGTGCCACTGGCACACGGCACCCTTACAAAGGGGAGGGAAAAAGAATCAACTGAACTTTTTGGGCTAGCGCCTTCGCCGTAAACGGGGGAGGGAAGAAAGACACCCCTGAACGGTTACGAAACCTTTTCTCTCCGGCGCGCGGACCGCTTATCGTTTGACCCTCCGTCGGTGATTTGGGACAATCCTTCCGATGTACCTCAACGCCGCCGCCATCGTGCTTTCCGCCCGCCGTTCCGGGGACAAGGACAAGCGCCTGTCCCTCTACACCCGCGAGTTCGGACGCCTTTTCGCCTTGGCCGTGGGAGCCGCGCGGCCGGGCGCCAAGCTCGGCGCCGCCACCGAACCCGCCGTCGAGGCGAGGTTCCGCCTGTGGCGCGAGGGGGACGCCCTTTCCACCCGCGTGACCGGGGGTGGCGTGGAGAACGGGTTCCCGCGCCTGCGCGTCCGCTGGGACCGCATGGCCGCCGCCCACGTCCTATGCGAATGGACGGAGCGTCTCACGCCCCCCGCGGACCCCAACCCCGAAAAGTATGATCTCCTGCGGCGGGCTCTGTCGCTTTTGGAAACCGCCGACGTAGCCGCGGTGAGGCTGTCTTTCATGGCGCGGTTCCTGTCCCTGGCCGGATACAGCCCCGCCCGCGACGTGCCGGGCCTCGCCTCGGTCCCCGGCGCGGCGGACTTCCTCGCCGAGCGCGCCGACGACGACCTGAGCGAAGTCCCGTCCCTTCCGTCGGGGATTCCGGCGCCCTATCTGGGGCAGCAATTGCTAAAATTCGTCGCTCCGCTCCTCCATACGCCGCTCCGCTCCGCGGCCCATGAGGAAGATATGAAAAGCTTTCAGCTGTCAGCGATCAGCTCTCAGCTAAAGCCAACGGCCTTGGTTTAGCTGAATGCTGAAAGCTGATCGCTGAGAGCTATTTATGACTTTTCAAGACCTCATCCTGACGCTGCACAAGTTCTGGGCCCGGCAAGGGTGCCTCCTCTGGCAGCCCTACGACGTGGAGAAGGGCGCCGGCACCTTCAACCCCGCCACCTTCCTGCGCTGCCTGGGCCCCGAGCCCTGGTCGGCGGCTTACGTGGAGCCGTCCCGCCGACCGACGGACGGCCGCTACGGCGAGAACCCCAACCGCCTCCAGCATTACTATCAATACCAAGTCATTCAAAAACCCGCCCCCAAGGGCATCGTCGACACGTATCTGGCTTCCCTCAAGGCCATCGGCATCGACCCCAAGAAGCACGACGTCCGCTTCGTCGAGGANNTTCCAGCAGGTCGGCGGCATCGATCTGAACCCGATTTCCGTCGAGATCACCTACGGCCTCGAACGGCTGGCCATGTATTCCCAGAAAAAGGATTCGGTCTACGACATCGCGTGGACCAATAAGACCACTTACGGGAAAGTCCACCTGGAGGATGAAAAACAGTTTTCGGCTTACAACTTTGAGGCCGCCGACGTGGAAACTCTTCGGAGGCATTTCAACGACTGGGAAGCCGAGGCGGGACGCCTGATGGACCGCGCCCTGGTGCGCCCCGCCTACGACGGCGTGATGAA
>PMLF01000195.1:1658-3868 GCA_003158755.1 Elusimicrobiota bacterium
AGCCTAATGCCCAAGGAGACCGCCAAGGATTTGCTGTTGGAGATCGGCGTCGAGGAACTGCCGGCGCGATTCATCCCTCCAGCCCTGGAAGCCTTGAAATCCCTGGGCGAGGCGGCGTTTAAGGACGCTGGATTGAAGTTCAAATCCACCCGATCCCTCGGCACGCCGAGACGACTGGCGCTGCTCGTTGAAGGTCTCGCCCTCAAGGCGGAAGACCGCGTCCAAGAGAATCTGGGACCCGGTATGGCCCAGGCCAAGGACGCCCAGGGGAACTGGACTCCGGCGGCCCAGGGTTTCGCCCGAGCCCAGGGAACGACGCCGGATACCTTGGAAGTTCGCGAGACCGAGAGAGGTCCCCGTCTCTGCGCCGTCCGTCGGGAAACCGGTCTCCCCGCCGAGAAAGTCCTTCCCTCTCTCCTGCCGGAGCTCATCAAGAAGATCCCTTTCCCCAAGAATATGGTTTGGGAGGAGAGCCGGTTTTCTTTCGCCCGTCCCATCCGCTGGATCGCCGCCCTGTACGGAGCCCGCGTGATCAAATTTTCTTTAGCCGGCGTTCGGAGCGGCAACAAAACTTTCGGCCTCCGCATCCACGGAAAAAAAGCCGTCGTCCTGCCGTCTCCGGCGAAATACGAGCACCTGCTGAAAGACCGCCTCGTGGTGGTCGACCCGTCCGAACGGCGCGGTCTCGTCGAAAAACAGATCCATCAGGCGATCAAGTCCGTCAAGGGATGCGTCCCCCTGGAAGATCACGCCGCCCTGCTGGAAGAGGTAACGAACCTGGTGGAGCACCCCGTGGGCATCCTCGGCTCCTTCGATCCCAAGCGGCTCGAACTGCCGCCCGAGGTGCTGGTCACCTCCATGAAGAAGCACCAGAAATATTTCCCGGTTTTCGACGAGGGGGGAAAGCTCCTGGCCCACTTCGTCGGCATCCGCAATGGCATGTCGGAGAACCAGGTGGTCGTCCGGGAGGGTTACGAACGGGTGCTGGCGGCCCGGTTGTCCGACGCCGAGTTCTTCTACCGCGAAGATTTGAAGACCACGCTGGAAGCGAAAGCCCCCTTGCTCAAAGGGGTGCTCTTCCAAAAAGAGCTCGGGTCCGTATGGGATAAGATCGAGCGCGTTGCCGGTTTGGCGGCGCACCTCGGCGAAACCCTCCGCCTTTCCGACGAGGAAAAAAGCGTCGCCGACGGCGTCGCCCGCTTAGGCAAGGCGGACTTGGTGTCGGCCATGGTGGGGGAATTCCCGGAATTGCAGGGAGTGATGGGACGTATTTACGCCCGGGTCGAAGGTTTGCCTCCCCGCGTGGCGGAGGGCATTGAACTCCATTATTGGCCCCTCACGGCCGACGGCGCCCTGCCCGAAGATGCCCCCGCCGCCGTCGTCTCCCTGGCCGACAAGCTGGACACCCTCGCCGGCGATTTTCTTGTGGGGTTGATTCCCACCGGTTCCCAGGACCCCTACGGCTTGCGCCGCGCGGCCGTGGGCGTTCTGCGAATTCTAGAGGCTAAGGGGTGGCGATTTTCTTTGAAGGCCGTATTGGAACGGGCGCTCGCCGGATTTCCATCGACGGTACAAGGGGACCGCGCGAAAGCTCTTCAATCTCTTTTAGGTTTTCTCCGACAACGGTGGTCGGCGCTTTTGGAGGCGGAAAGGTTCCGCCCCGACGAAATCCTGGCCGTCTCCGCCGCCGGTTTCGACGATCCCGTCGACGCCCGCCGCCGGCTGAACGCGCTCCACGATATCCGACGACACCAAGATTTCGAGCCCTTGTCGATTGCGTTCAAGCGAGTGATCAAGATCGTCAAGCAGGCCGCGGAGAAGAAAGAATTTTCCATCCCCGTAGATGGGGAAGCCCTTCCGATCCGCAGGGAACTGTTGGTGGAAGAAGCCGAACAAATTCTTTCCAATGATTACTTGAACTTGCGCGGGCTATCCGAACCCATGATGCAGGCGGGCAATTACGATCTGGCCCTCGCGAACCTTGTGCGCTTCCGGGAGCCCGTTGATCATTTTTTTGAAAAAGTTATGGTGATGGCGCCCGAGATGGATCGACGGCAAAATCGTTTGGCGCTGCTCTTCAACATCGTCCTGCTTTTCCGCGGCGTCGCCGACCTCTCCCAACTCCAAGACACTCCTCTCGCCGGAAAGTAACTCCATCAACCGACGGGGAGGCGGGGTCACATTGTTTGACCGTTCGCGGAGTCATTGCG
>PMLF01000177.1 GCA_003158755.1 Elusimicrobiota bacterium
CGAACACCGCCACGGCGAAGGTCAGCAGCAACACCGCGTCCGCCATTCCCAGAAGGACGAAGGGCAGGGTCTTACCGAGGAGGATCTCCCGTTTCCGGATGGGCGCGGAAATTAAAAGCTCGAAGGTTCCGATCTCCCGCTCCCGGGCCATGGACATGCTGGTGAGGATGATAGTGATGAGACAGAGGATGATGCACATGACCCCCGGCACCATGAAGATGGAGGACTCCAGCGTCGGGTTGTAAAGCACCCGGGTCGAAAGAAGGACCGTCGGCGCCGGCGGTCCGGCGGCGGGCCGTTCGTCGGCGGCCACCTGCCGGACGATGGACTGCAGGTACGATTCCACGCCGCGGGCGCGGGTGGCGTTGGTGGCGTCCACCAGCAGTTGGAGGCGTCCGTCGCCGCGATGAAAGGCCCGGGTCAAGCCGCCCTCGGGAGCGATCAGCGCCGCGTGGGCCCGGCCCGACTTTATCCATTCGAAAGGATCGACTCCCGACACGTCGGCCGGGACGAAATAGCCCGTATGGATGGCCCGCTCCCAGACGCGGCGGGCCATGACGTCCGACGGCGCGGCCTGAAGCGCCAGCCGGATGCCGCGGATCTCCGTCGACAGCGCCAAACCGAAGATGGTCATCTGAAGGAGCGGCATCACGAAGAGCACCGCCCGCATCCGCTTGTCCCGGAGGGTTTGGATGAGCTCTTTCTTGATGAAACCGATGAGGGTTTTATTCACGGTTCTAAATCCCGTTTAAACCGTTTGGTCGACACCAGGATCATCAGCGCCGACATGAAGGCCAGCACCGTCAGCGGCACGGCCAGCTCCGAGACGCCCGCGCCCTTGAGAAAGATCCCTCGGGCGATGACCATGAACCACCTCGCCGGAAGGATCGCCGTGAAATATTGGAAGAAGACCGGCATGCTCTCGATGGGAAAGATGAACCCGGACAGGAGCATGGACGGCAGAAGGCCCGTGATGATGGATATCTGCATGGCCAGCGGCTGGGACCGGGTCACGACCGAGATCAACAACCCCTGGGCCAAGGTCGAGCAAAGGAACAACAGCACCGAGAACGAAAACAAGAGATGGCTCCCGACGAACGGCACGTGGAACACGAGCCGAGCCACGGCGTAAACGAAGACCACGCTGGCCACGCCCAGGACCAGATAGGGGGCGATCTTACCGAGGATGATCTCCAAGGGCTCCAAGGGCGTCGACAGCAGCAGTTCCATGGAGCCGTTCTCCCATTCCCGCGCGACGGTGAGCGCCGTCAACAGCGTCGACAAAAGACCGATGACGACCACGACGAGTCCGGGGATCACGAACCATTTGCTCGACAGCTCCCGGTTGAAGAGAAACCGCGTATTGAGGCGGATGGTTTCGGGCGGCGCCGAACCCAACAACCGCCCCGTCGCGGAGCGCCGGATGCCATCGAGATATCCCACGATCACCCCGGCGATCGTGTTGTCCGCGCCGTCCAAAAGCAACTGGGCCTTGGGCGACCGCCCGGCCCCGGCGTCTTTGCCGAAGTCCGGCTCGATGATCAACGCCGCGCTGGCCCGCTCCGAATCCAAATAGTGAAAGGCCTCGCCCAAAGACGCCGTCGGGAACGGCTTGAAATATTGGGACCCCGCGAACACCTCCGCCAGACNNCGTGGGTGTGGTCCCCGTCGTAGACGGCGAGGCGGATGTCCCTCACGTCGAAGTCGATGGCGAAACCAAAGAAGGTCACCAGAATCACCGGGATGCCCAGAGCCGCCACCCAGGTGAACGGGTCACGGACGATGTGGCGAACCTCCTTTCGCGCCACGGCCATGATTCGCGCGCGGTTCATCGGGCGTCCCCTTCCACGAGCCGGAGGAAAACGTCCTCCAGGGACGGATCAATTTTCTTCAGAACCGCGCCCGGAGCGATCTTTCCAAGCATTCGGCGCCACGAGTCTTCATTTTCCACGGTGACGTGGAAGCGCCGGCCGTAGGGTTGGACCGAACGAACCGCCGGTTCCTTGGAAAGCGTCTCCCTCCAGGATGGATCAATGCCCGCTTGCGGCTCGAACTCGAAGAGCGGCTCCGGAAAAGCGTGGGCTTTCAATCGAGCGGGAGTGTCCAAAGCGATGAGCTTGCCCGTGCGCATCAAGCCGATGCGCCCGCACTCCTCCGCCTCGTCCAAGTAATGCGTGGTCACGAAAAGGGTCTTGCCGCGGGCGGCCAACTTTCGGATCAGCGCCCAGAACCGCGCCCGGGCCGCCGGGGAAACGCCCGCCGTGGGCTCGTCGAGGAACACGATTTCCGGGTCGTGCAGCAGCGCCGCCACCAGGGACACCTCCTGCTTGATCCCGCCGGGCAGGTCCCGCACGAGGGTCTTCGGCGAGTCGGCGAAGCCGATGAATTCCATCAGATCCTTTTCCCTGGCGCGGAAGGTCTCCCCGTCCATTTTGCGCAGGGCCGCGGCGAAGGAAAGGTTTTCGTCCACGGTCAGGTCGGCGTAGAGCGTGAACTTCTGGGACATGTAGCCGACCCGGGATTTGATCCGGTCCAGCCCCTCGTCCAGAGACGTGTCCGCCACGCGGATGTGCCCGGAGGTGGGCGTCAGCAAACCGCAGAGCACGCGGATCGTGGTCGTTTTTCCCGCGCCGTTGGCGCCCAAGAAACCGAAGATATCTCCTTTCTCCACGGAGAACGTGACGTCGTCCACGGCGATGAAATCGCCGAAGCGCACGATCAAGTGTTGAACATCGACGGCGATCATGTCCGCTCCTCGCGCCCCAAACGAAGAAAAATCTCGTCGAAGTGGTCGGCCTTCTCCCGCTCCAGGATGGTATGAGGGTCCCCGTCGGCCAAAAGCCGCCCCTTCTCCAGCAAATGAACCCGGCCGCAGCGCTCGGCTTCGTCCATGTAGGCGGTGGACATCAGGATGAGAATGTTCTCCCCCAGCAGACGATAGAGTAAATCCCAAAACTCGCGACGGCTGACGGGGTCCACGCCGTTGGTGGGCTCGTCCAGCAAGATCACCGTTGGGGATTGGAGCAGCGCGCAGATGAGTCCCAGTTTTTTGTACATCCCCCCCGAAAGCTGCCCGGCCCGGCGGTCTTGGAAGGGCTCCAACCGCGCGATGTGCAAAAGCTCCGCGCGCCGCCGCCGATAGACGTCCGCGGGGATCTGGTAGAGGTGCCCGAAGAAATCCAAATGTTCGCCGCAGGAAAGGTCGGGATAGAGGCTTTGACTTTGGGGGAGATAGGCGAACTGGGGCCGGACGTCGTTGAAGGGAACGGGGCGACCGTCCCGGGTGAAGGTCACCTCGCCCGAGGTCGGGCGCAAAAGCCCCATGAGCGTCCGGAGCAGCGTCGTCTTGCCCGCCCCGTCGGGCCCGATCACCCCGTGCAGGAGCCCCGGTTCAAAGTCGGTCGTGACGCCGTCCAACGCCTGGACGGCCTTGAACCGCTTCCGTAAATCGCGGACCTGAATCCCGATGGCCGCCATCACCGCCGCCTATAAATACAAGACCGAACTATCCGCTCACCCTGAGCCTGTCGAAGGGTGAACCTTCCCGCTGGAATCCGCTCATGCTTCGACAAGCTCAGCATGAGCGGGAGAGAAGGTTATTCACAAACATCGTCAATGCGGCAGCCGCGCTTCCAGGGTCATGCCGGGTTTCAAGGTTCCGTCGGCGTTGGCGAATTCGATCTTGACGCGGTAGACCAGCCGCGTCCGCTCTTCCCGGGTCTGAACGTTTTTGGGCGTGAACTCGGCCTCGTCCCGGATGAACGTGATGCGCCCTTTGAACACGCGGTCGTGCGCTTCGGGCAGGAGCGCGTCCACTTCCCGGTTGACGGAAATCTTGGCCAGGAGGTTCTGCGGGACGTAGACGTACATCCACACGGTCCGGAGGTCCGCGACGGTGAGGAGCTTCGTTCCCGGAGACGCCAACTCCCCCGGCTCGTGATATTTGTCCAGCACGGTCCCGTCCAAGGGGGATTTCACGGAGCACCAGTCGCGGCGAAGGACCGCCGTGTCGCGGCGGTTTTTGTCGCGATCAAACGTTTCCTGGGAGGCGGACCCTTTTTTATAGAGGTCGCCGGTCCGGCGAAAATCCCGCTCGGCGATGTCCGCCTCCAACTTTACGTCCTCGCAAGACAAATCCACCAACGTCTGGTCCGCCCGGACCGCGTCGCCTTCCTTCGCGTCGTAGGCGGCGATGGTCGAACCCACCCGCGCCGAAACGTCCACTTCGGTCGCCTCGACCGTCCCGGCGTAGAGGAATTCCCGACCTCCGGCAAACTTCCAGATCAGGAATCCGACCGCCGCGGCCGCGATCACCGGAAATACGATTTTCTTCTTCATGTCATTCCCCTTCGGAAAGTTCCGCCAACAACGCCAACTGCGACAGGATTTGAAAGTCGGCCCGCACGCTTTGGACCTCGGCTTCCAGCACGCGCAGGTTCGCGGTCTGCACGTCCAGGAAGCGGGATTGACCGGCCTTGTAGGATTCGTAGACGAGGCGGGACAATTCCTCCGCCTCGGCCGCCCGCCGTCGGAAAATGGTCCGTTGGGCGTCCAGCGCGGCCCATTGGTCCCGGGCTTCGCTCCACTGCCGCAGGAGATCCTCCTCCGCCTGGGCGCGCCGTTCGTCGAAGGCACGGGCCTGCGCCTCCTGGACGCGGATATCGCGGGAGATCCGGTCGAATTCGAAGATGGACAAGCTCGCCGTCACGCCCACCGATTTTTGATTGATCTGCTCCAGGATCGGCCCGTTGGGATAATCCAGGGACGACCGAGCGGATAATTGAAACTTGGGCCAATGTCCCGCCCGGGCGCCGTCGGCGGCCCGCCGGGCGGACTCCGCCGAATCGGCCAGGGATTCCAACTGGGGATGGCGGGGACCCGGCCTTCCATCGGAAGCGGGGGCGAGGGCTTTTTGGGACAGGGCCGTCGCGTCCAAAACCGGGACCAGGTTGGCCGGTTCCACGTCGGCGGGCAAGTCCTTGGCGGTGGCGGCGTCCAGGGGCAGCAGATCGCCTTCCGGCAACGCTTCGCCCGTCAGGTCCGCCAATTCCCTCAAGGAAACGGCCAGGTCCGCCCGGGCTTGCCGCAGTTGGGCCAGCCGGGTGAGCACGTCCTGGTGGGCGGAAAGACCGTCCAACCGGCTCGACGCGCCGGCCCGGACGCGCCGTTCGATATCCGCGTATTGGAACTGGGCGAGGCGCAGGGACTCGGCCAAAAGCCGGACCTGTTCCAAGGCGCCCTGGGTCTGGAAATAGGCCGTGCGGACGGAAAGGAGGAGTTGTCGACGGGAAACCCGCGCGTCGGCGTCTTTGGCGGCGGCTGCCGCGGCGGAGGCGCGCCGGGCGTTGATCAAGCCGCCGTCCCACGCGTTCCACCGGATCGTAGGCCCGATGGAATAGTTATCGTTCGCTCCGAACGTGATCGTCCGTCCGAAGAGGGAAAGCGACGGAACCTCCGAAATATATTTCCAGTATCCGTCCACGACCACCGAAGGCCAAAGGAGGGAGCTTTGGGACAGGGCCTTCTCCCGGGCCGAAGCAGCGTCGCTCTCGACGGAAGCCAACCGGGGAGAATGCTTCACGGCCTTTTCCTCCGCGCCCGGAAGGGTCAGAGTGAACCCATTTCCCTCCGCCCGGAGAGAAACGGCGATCAAGAGACAACAGGAAAAACATACCGATTGTTTCTTCATGCTTTCTCCATGGAGCATCCACCCGGGGCATTACCGTTGTAAATATTAACCAAGTCATTTGCGAAATTTACGGGATTTTCCTCCCCCTTTGAAAAAGGGGGATGGAGGGGGATTTTAAGCCACCAGGATCCGTCAAATCCCCCCGAACCCCCCTTTTTCAAAGGGGGGACACCCATTTTGCAATAGACGCAAACTCTGCGGATCAAAGAGATGCTTCGTACGTATCAAGGAGCCCCAAGAGTTCATTCAAGGCGACGGCGCCCACGGCCCGTCGGCGGAACTCAGCGGCTCCGTACAAGCCGTGGATGTAGGAACCGATGTACTTGCGCAGGCGGCAGATGCCGAGTTTTTCGCCGTAATAGTCGACGATGAGTTGCGCGTGCTCCCTCAGCAACGAAAACCGGGGGGCGGCGTTAATGGCCTGCGGCTCGCGGGCCCCGTTTTTTTCTTCTTCAAGAAACTCTAAAAATAGGAGGGGATTGCCCACCGCCGCCCGGCCTACCATGACTCCCGCGCAGCCGGTCCCTTGCATCATCCGACGGGCGTCCTGATAATTATGGATCCCTCCGTTGCCGAAAACGGGCAGACCGACCGCCGCCACGGTTTCGGCGAGGGCGTCCAAGTCGGGAGGTCCCTCGTGGCCGTCTTCGCGGGCGCGGGCGTGGATGCAGAGGGCCGACGCGCCGGACTCCCGGGCTAACGAAGCGAACCGGGGAGAAATGTTTTCCCCCCGCCGAAACCCCAACCGCATCTTGACCGTGACCGGGATCTTCACGGCCTTGACCATGGCTTCCACGCACCGGGCGAACAGGAGTTCGTCCTTCATGAGCGCGACGCCGGCCCCGCCCTTGACGACCTTGGGGACGGGACAGCCGCAATTCAAATCGACGATGTCCGCCCCCGCTTCCTCGACCCGGCGCGCGGCAAAAGCCAACCGTTCCGGCTCGGCGCCGAAGATCTGGACGCTGAGGGGATGTTCGTCGGGAGCAACAGCCAGCATGCGTTGGGATTTTTTGTCGCCGAAGAAAACCGCGTTGGCGGAGACCATCTCCGCGCACACCAATCCCGCCCCGCCGCGGCGGCACAGTCGGCGGTATGGCGGGTCCCCGTACCCCGCCATGGGGGCGAGGGCGTAAGGGTTATCGAGTTGGACCGAACCGATGGAAACCGCGCCCATCGACTCGTCCTACCAATTGGTCAGCGCCAGGCGGGATTCGACCTCGACGGGGGTGGGCGTGTAATTTTTGGGTCCCTTGTGGAGGAACTTGTAGTAGCCGGCGACGGCGATCATGACGGCGTTGTCGGTGCACAGCAAGGGCGAAGGGGCATGGATCTTGTGCTTCTTGGAGTGGACGGCGAAGGCGGCCCGGAGGCCCGAGTTGGAAGCCACGCCGCCCGCCACCACCACGTTCTTGACTCCCAATTTCTCGGCCGCCAACATGGTTTTTCCCACCAGCACGTACACCACCGCCGCCTGAAACGAC
>PMLF01000291.1 GCA_003158755.1 Elusimicrobiota bacterium
CGTCGTGACGGACATCATCGAATAATTTTTGGAATGGAGCTGAGCCATGGCCGTTGATTTGAAGAATGAAGGGGTGGTGGTCCTCGTGGCGTTGACGTTGAATTTCGACGCGCGGTTGACCTGCCGCTTTTCGGTGAACTGAGAAATGGCGGCGGAACCGACAGCGACTCAGAAAATTCGCATCCGCTTGCGCGCCTACGATCACCGGATGCTGGACGATTCTCTGGCGAAGATCGTGGAGACCGTGCGGAGGACGGGGGCGACCCTGGCTGGACCTATTTTGCTTCCCACGCAGATCCGGAAGTATACGGTCAACCGGTCCGTCCACTCCGACAAGAAGTCCCGCGAGCAATTCGAGATGCGCGTGCACAAACGCCTCGTGGATATTTTGGAACCGACCGCCAAGACCGTGGAGGAGATGATGAAGTTAGACCTCCCGGCGGGCGTCGACGTAGAAATAAAACTTTAAGGAAATGTTGTCTCCCCGGCGGAAGCCGGGGTCCAGGCAGTGAACCGCCTGATAAGTTGTCTATTTGCTGGATCCCGGCTCCAAACATGCCGGGATGACGTAATCTAAAAATAACGAGGTGCCCATGTCCGGTCCGGCTTTTTCGAGCCCCGGACCGCTGGGCAATGCCCATGAGCGAAGTTGAGCAAACCCCAGTCCCTTCCGTCGCCGCTGAAAAGTCGGCGACCCCAGCCGTCAAAGCCATCCTGGGTCGGAAGCTCGGAATGACCCAGATCGTCAAACCCACCGGCGAGCTTGTGGCCGTGACGGTCCTCGAGGCCGGTCCGTGCCCCGTTCTGCAAGTGAAGACTCTCGAAAACGACGGGTACAACGCCATTCAGTTGGGTTTCTGCGAGGCAAAAAAAAAGAACGTTTCCCAGCCGATGATCGGCCATTTTGAAAAAGCCGGCGTGGCCCCCGTGCGGTGGATCCGCGAAGTGCGGCTCCCCGGCGTGGATGGGTTTCAGGCTGGTCAGGACGTCCTCGTGACCAATTTCGCGCCGGGCGACATCGTGGACGTCTCCGGTACCAGCAAGGGTAAGGGGTTCGCCGGAGTCGTCAAGCGCCACGGGTTCAAGGGCGGCCCGGCGACTCACGGCCAGTCCGACCGCGAACGCGCCCCCGGTTCCCTCGGCGGCCAGCAGCCCCAGCGGGTTTTCCGCGGGCTCCGCGGCCCCGGTCACATGGGCGCCGAGTGGATCACGGTGCAGTGTTTGGAAGTCGTCGGCGTGGACGCGGAGAGCAACGTGCTGCTGATCCACGGAGCGGTCCCCGGTCCTGACGGCGGTTTCGTTTCCGTCAAGCAGACCACCCGACCTCGTCGGGCGAAGAAAATTCCGGTGGTCGCCGCGGCCGCGGCCAAGAAAGCGGCTAAGCCCGCCAAAGCCGATAAAAAATAGCGAAGTATTTTTCGGTTTAATATTTTGTCGGTTTCATAGTTTTGCAGCGCCTTCGTAGAGGCGGGTCTAAGGCCCGCCCAATGAAGTGAAAGTTCTCCGTCACTAACAGAGGAATCAATGCCGCTTTCCATCGATGTCATGAACGCTAAAGGTGAAAAATCCGAATCCCTCCATCTTCCCGAGGAGGTTTTCGGCGTGAAGCCTCATTCCCGCCTCGTCCACGAAGTGGTGAACGCATACCTGGCCAATACCCGCCGGGGAACCCACTCCACCAAGACCCGGGGCGAAGTCTCCGGCGGCGGCATCAAGCCCTGGAAGCAGAAGCACACGGGCAACGCCCGGGCCGGTTCCATCCGCTCCCCTCTCTGGCGCCACGGCGGCGTGATCTTCGGTCCCAAACCGCACCACGGTTATTTGCAGCCTGTTCCCCGTCAAAAGAGGCAGTTGGCGTTGAAGGCGATCCTTTCCGATTACCTGAAACAGGGCCGCATCCGCGTGGTGGAGGGCGTCTCCGTTTCCGAGCCCAAGACCAAGAACGCGGCCGCCCTCGTGAAGAAGCTGGGCCTGCCCGCCAAGTCTTTCCTGGTGGTCGACAAGATCGACCCGGTGTTCGAGAAAGCGTCCCGGAACTTGGAAGGCCTCCGCGTCTGTCTGGCCAAGGATTTGAACGGGTACCACGTGCTCCTTTCCGATCAGTTGGTGTTCACCAAGGCGGGACTTGTGACGTTGTTGAAGCGACTGGAGGGCGAAGGGGCCGCGGCCCTTTCCGCGAACTGACATGACGATGAACGTGCTGGTACGGCCTCTGGTCACCGAGCGATCGACCCTCCTCAAGGCGCAGGACAAGTATGTCTTTGAAGTCGCCACACGCGCCACCAAGGGCCAGATCCGCGAAGCCGTGGAAAAGGTTTTCCGGGTGGAAGTGACGGCGGTCAACACCATGAACAATAAGGGTAAACTCCGCCGCCGCATGGGCCCCCGCGCCGGTTTCCAGCCCGATTGGAAGAAGGCCGTGGTCACCATCAAGAAGGGCCAGGAAATCAAGTTCGCCGAGCCGAAGGCTTAAGGGAAAAAATTTTATGCCCATGAAGACATTCCGACCGTATACCCCTTCCCGCCGGTTCATCACCGTCGAGGATTTCTCCGAGATCACCTCGACCGTCCCGGAGAAGTCCCTGCTGGCCCCCTTGACGAAAAAGGGCGGGCGGAACAATACCGGCCAGATCATGGTGCGTTTCCGCGGGGGCGGTCACAAGCGGATGTATCGGATGATCGATTTCAAGCGCGACAAGATCGGCGTGCCGGCCAAGGTCGCGACGATCGAATACGACCCCAACCGCACCTGCCGCATCGCTTTGCTGCATTACAAAGACGGAGAGAAACGGTACATCCTTCACCCGGTGGGTTTGAAGGTGGGTGACGTCGTGACCTCCGGTCCCGCGGCCGAAATTCGCCCGGGGAACGCGCTCCCTTTGTCGAGCATCCCCGTCGGGACCTTCGTCCATAACGTGGAGATCATTCCCGGCAACGGCGGCCAGATGGTCCGCTCCGCCGGAGCTTCCGCGCAGATCATGGCCCGCGAAGGCGGTTACGCCCAGATCAAGCTCCCCTCCGGCGAGATCCGCATGGTTCCCGATTCCTGCATCGCGACCATCGGCCAGGTGGGGAACACTGAGCATGAAAATTTGACCATCGGCAACGCCGGGCGCAACCGTCACCGGGGCTTCAATCCCCACGTTCGCGGCACCGCAATGAACGCGGTGGACCACCCTCACGGCGGCGGCCGCGGCAAGTCCAAGGGAAACAATCAGCCGCGCTCCCCTTGGAACCAGCCGGCCAAGGGTTACAAGACTAAGTCGCCGAAGCTGCACGATTGGATGATCGTCCGCCCCCGTTCCGCGGCCAAGGAACAGGAATAGCGAAGGGGCGATCCCTCGTTTTGTTCGTAGGGGCGGGTCTATGACCCGCCCAATGGTTTCGGTTTCGTTTCGCATATAGAGGAGTTGATCGATGAGCCGTTCGACAAAGAAAGGTCCCTACATCGACGAAAAGCTGAACGAAAAAGTTCAGAAGATGAAGGCGTCCGGGGACAAGAAGGTCATCAAGACGTGGGCGCGGGCCAGCATGATCTCCCCCGATTTCGTCGGCCTGACGCTGGCCATCCACAACGGCCGGAAGTTTTTGCCCGTTTACATCACCGAGCAGATGGTGGGCCACAAGGTGGGCGAGTTCTCCCCGACGCGGTTCTTCCGGGGCCACGGCCAAGCCCACACCAAAGAAGCCACGGGCCTGACGTGAAGCCCGGAAAAGACCAAGGAGAAAAGATCTAGCCATGGAAGCCGTCGCCAATTCCCGGTTCGCCCGTTTTTCCTACCGCAAGGTGGGGCAGGTCCTGGATTTGATCCGGGGAAAGTCCGTCGCGGAAGCGTTCGGGATGCTGCCGTGGGTGCCTCGCGCGTGCCGCGTGCTGGTGGCCAAGACGCTTCGAAGCGCGGTGGCCAATGCCGGCGGTAAGACCGATCCGGCGACCCTCTCCGTCTCCCAGGCCTGGGTGAACCACGGGCCCGTCATGAAGCGCGTCATGCCCAAAGCCCAAGGGTCCCGCGCCATCATCAAGCGAAAAACATGCCATCTGACGATCGTCGTTTCGGACGCGCAGAAAGCGAAAAGGAATTAGGGGCCGAACTCTATGGGTCATAAAACAAATCCGAAAGGTTTCCGGCTGGGATACATCCGGGATTGGGATTCCAAGTGGTTCAATCTCAAGGACATGCCATCCATCATTGAAGAAGATTTCAAAATCCGGCACTTCTTGAAAGAGCGGCTGCGCCTGGCGGCGGTTTCCAAGATCGGGATTGAGCGCACGGGGAAATACATCCGAGTCAACATCTTCACCGCCCGGCCCGGCATCGTGATCGGCAAGAAAGGCGCCGACATCGAGGCGTTGCGGGGGGCGGTCGAGCAGATGACCGGACGCAAGACCACGTTGAACGTCATGGAGATCAAGCGCCCTGAAATCGACGCCCAGCTCGTAGCCGAAGGCGTGGCGATGCAGCTGGAGCGGCAAATCGGTTTTCGCCGGGCCATGAAGCGATCCATCGAGCGCGCCATGCAGGCAGGCGCCCTGGGGATCAAGATCCAGGTGGCGGGCCGCTTGGGCGGCGCCGAGATCGCCCGGACCGAG
>PMLF01000171.1 GCA_003158755.1 Elusimicrobiota bacterium
GATATCGAGCCGGGGACCGGGAGAGAAGTGAATCCCCTCCTGATTCCAAACCGTCGTGGAGTCGTCGCCGTTGATAAACGTCGGGTCGGAGGCGTCTTTCATCCACTGGAACTGATGACCGCCGGACGTCGGCAAGGTCGCGTTGGTGCTCACCATCACCTGCGTGATCGCCAAATCGTTCGTCAACGTCTGAGACGCGAGCCAAGCCAGGGGCAACACAAGGGTGGGCGTCGACACGTCCACCAAACCGGCCGGGCTTTGGGTCGACGACACGGGCCCCGTATACTTCGGAATCGGGTTGGAGACGGCCTTCCCCATGTTGTCGGTGTAAATCTGCACCCCCCACGCCGCCGTGCTAGTACCGGGGTCCACATCGATTTGGAGATATTGATCCGACGGCATCCAATTGGGGACGAGGGTCGACGGGAAACCGAACTGCTGCGGCGTCGCCGTGGAATTGTCGACCCGGTTCTTGACCGTCGCGTTCATCGACGTGAAGTTGTAATCGCTCACCAACCGCACGTTGTCGACGTAAAAAGTCGCCGAGGCGGACCTCCCAAAGTTATAACCCAAAGAGATCTCAAAAGGAGACTTCATGTTGCTCCAATCGTACGTCGGGCAAAACGCGAACTGGGGACTATCCAGTTTGATTTGGCAGGATTGCCATATTTGATTGGAGGTCGGAGAACATAAAATTGCACTGTCTCCGAGATCATCACCCCCGAGTAAGGTTTTTACCAAATCGCACTTCGTACCGTAGTTTGGCTCTATCTCGACCTTAAAATTACTCATCTGAGTATTAGCTCGATACAGCCAAAACCGCAGGGCGCCGTGAGTCTTATATCCGTTCATGTTGAGACCGGAATCATAAAAGATCCCCCACCCGGTATATACCCCACTCGTATTCGTGGTGCTTACGGCGAGGAAACTTTGATGCCCCTCGGGCTGAGCATCGGGAGGAAACCCTCCGTTCAACGACGTGACCGTCGATGTTCCGTTAAATTGGCTGGGATCGGTGCCCGACGGCCAAGTAAGAATACTCTGTCCGGTGATTCCCATATCCGAGTAGATGGTCATGACCAGAGGAACCGGCGCGACCGGAGGCGGAACGCCGGTCCACAGGGCCGTCATGGTGCTATAGGCGAGCCGCAGGGTCCGCGTCTGCGCGCTGGTGGTTGACGGCGTGACCGTCGCGATGCCGAACCACTCCTCTTGAATCCCCGGGTCCAGATAGGCGTTATTAGGAGGGGGGTCTAGGGAGGTGTCATGCACTCCGGGACCTTTACTTTGGGGATTCGGGGGATTGGTGCTTTTCCACCATTCGTCCGACCATTCAAAAACCGCGCCGCCGACGCAATCCGCCGCGCCCAATCCCGGAGTCGGAGAGCTCAGGTTGGCCGTGATGTTTCCCCATTGAGCGAGGAGGTCGCCCGCTTGCTGCGTCTGGTTTTCCAAACCGGATGCCGTGTTAAACGCATCCAATCCGAACTCAAGGATGGCCATCGGTTTGACCGGGCTGGTGGAAGCGAAATCAGTGAACAACGAGCCGAACCCATAATCCCCCCGGTAAGCGTTTATCCCCCACAGGTCCACATGCGTGCCGGAGTTGTTCCAAATTTGGCCCAAGTCGGTGTTGGCGGTGGTGACCACGTGAGAGGGATCCGCCAAATGAGCGGCGTCGGCGGCCGACGACACCAGGGTATACCAGGCGGATAAATTGGCCTTGGCGATGTCATTATTGGTATCCACCTCATTGCCGAAAACCCACATGAGGACCGCCGGATAAGTCTTCCAGGCGTTCACCATCGCTTTGAAACCGTTCACCAGAGCCTGACGAGTGGGCCCGTCGGTGATGTCCGCGGTGGTCGGCACGTTGTAACCCATGATGATCCGTAAATTGTTGGCCCATAACTGGTCCAGGGCGGCCCCTTGCGTCGGAGGGTCGTACGTCCGGATGGCGTTGGCCCCCATAGCCTTGATCAAGGGGAAATCCGTCAAATAAATACCGGGATAGGAAGACCAATCGTAGGGCGCTGTTTGTCCGACGGGCGTCGGGGAATAACAAATCCCTTTGATCGTGAAAGTGGAACTGTCCACGATAAGTTGCCGTGAACCATTAACGCTGGACGAAGCCATGGCGGAAGAGGCGGAAAAAAGAAAGGAAAAAGGAAAAAGGAAAAAGGAGAAAGTTAGGAGGCGCCACACCCTTTTCCATCCTTGAAAAACCATGGTTTCCCCTTTGGCCTTGTTCATCATTTCGCCACGGCGAAGACGCCGGAAATCGTCTCGCCGTCCTTTTTGTATTGGTAAAGATAAACGCCGCTTTCCACCAGGCGGCCGCTCTCTTCCCGTCCGTCCCATTGGAAAGGCCAGGACAAACTCTTGATCCGGGAACCCCGGGCGTTGAAGATTTCCACGTGGTCGGTCGGGTCCATGGCCTCGCTGAAGTCCAGCGTGTCGTTCACCCCGTCGACCCGTCCGGGAGTGAATATTTTCCGCATGGGGCGGTAATCTTTCGCGCTCATCGGCGCCGCGGGGAAAAGAGCGTATTTAGAAGCCAGGGACGGGACCACCGCCCGGACTTCCGCGCTGGCGGTGTCCAGGACCCCGCCCACGATGGTCCAGCCCGACGAGGTCAAGGCGAACACTTTCAGGTTGGTGGGGTCCACGCCGGGAGGATACGCCAGCCGGACCGTGACGGGCTTGCGGAAGACGACACCTTCCGGCTCGGCCACATACTGGGAAACCGGGTTGTCCGATAAACGGTTCCCTTGATTGACGCCGGACGGCTGAACCGCCGCCGACGCGGCCGGAATCGACTGCGCCGACGCCGGGAGGGTGCACCCGATTCCAACCTCTTCGGTCAAGGACATGCTCACGTCCCCGTCCAAAGCCCCGGAGGGGACGTCCACGCGGGTCTCCGTCTGCGCCGAGAGCGGGCTGCGGATGACCAGGGCGCCGCCGGAGGTCCCGATCAAGCCCTGGGCGTAACCGGATACCCCCGCGGAAAAAAAGCCCGAGGCCGATGGCGTGGAAGCCCGGGTCCCGCGTCCGTTCACAACCTGCACCCGATACTGGAAGCCTTCGGAACCCAAAGCGGCGGAGGAGACCGTGAACGAAAAAGTGGAACTCGCCGGATAGGGAGCGGTTGCGGTTGTTGAGTAGGTCATGGAGCTGAGGTTCACATCATAGGTTTTTTTGTACACCAGGATCACCTGCCGGACCCCGGAAGATACGGCGACCGACCCCGAAATCGTCATCGGCGACAATGCCGATTGGCACTCCAGAGGAACCATATTGAAATTGGCTATGGGAGAGGAATAAAAAACACAGGTGGCGGAATGGGCGATTTTTACTTGAGAAGTAAATGCGGCACCGGCCGGGAGGGCCAGGAGCACCACACCCGCCAAAGGAATAAACGCTTTAAGCGCCCGCCCAAACCCGGCTTTCATGACACCGGCCCCCTCTCACGACGGCTTAAATTATTCGTTCATTCCCAATATTTCTGCGCCTTTTTGGCCGGCATCTTTGAAAAAAAGAAGTCTTCCTTCTCGATCTCGAAGAAAAAGGGTTGTTCCCCATCCCGGTCCCAAAGCCGCATGTGAACCACCGCCTTACAGGGCCCGGGCTTGAGCGTCGGCGGCCAGGCGACGCGGCCCACAAATTCCCGATCCCGTCCCGGGTACACGGGCATGCTCTCCGGAATCGGAATGCTCGCCACGGTCCGGCCTTTCTTATCGAAGAGTTCCACGGACCCTTGGGGCCGCAAATGGACGTTGCCCGTGTTCTTCACGGTAAAAATCGCCTGAACGATGTCGCCGTCCCGGGACATCTTTAGGGACGGCACGGTCCAAGCGGGACGCTCCGTTCCCCGGATGGTCACATACACCGAGACGCTGATCATCGTGTTCACCATCACGGCTTGCCCTTCGGGATTACCCACGAAGGAAAGCATTCCCACCAGAAATCCTTGAAGCGTCCGAGTGGAGGCGGCCGGAACGGAAACGGTGAAAGGGATTTCCCTTTTCTCGTCGGGTTTAAGGACGAATGGCTCTTGATCGAAAGAAAGCCATTCCTC
>PMLF01000318.1 GCA_003158755.1 Elusimicrobiota bacterium
ATGACAACGAATGGGGCTACTCCAATCGGGTGATCGACCTGGTTAAGTACATCCTCACCAAGAAATAATAGCTCGGGCGTATTTTCCCTCGGCCCGAGGTCGTCCCCGTCAAGCGCGCATCCCGGCGCCGGCGGGCCGGCCTCGGGCCGAAGTTTTTGTAACCGTCTCAGAGGGTGGATCAACTTCCGACAGAAACCATCGTGTTGGTGGCGGGTCTCAGACCCACCCCTGCGCATGAGGCTATTCCAGGCGGAAATCGATGGATTGGCGGATTTTTACGGCGACGGAACGCTCTTTCACCTTGGCGGGGGAAAATTTGGCTTGGCTTAATACCTTTCTCGCGGCCTCGTCGAACAAGCCTCCGGCGGTATCCACCACCGACACGCTCGTCACTCGGCCTTGAGCGCTGATGTGCACGTCCAAACTCACGCGGCCCTCATGGCCGGCTCGGCGTTCCACCTCGGGATAGAACCGCCGCACGTCTTTCAAGAGCTGTTCTCGATTCAAAAGTCGAGGCAACTCCGTCAGGTACACCCAGTCCACCTCGCCGTCGCCGGTCCCGTCTCCCAATCCCCCCAGACCCGCTCCTTCCCCTTTTCCGTCGGGGCGTCCCGCGGCCTGCCCTTCCGACGGAGGCTCCACTTTCTTCGTTTCCGGGGTCGGTAAGACCCATTCTTTGGCCGGACCTTGGGAGCCCGGCGCCGCGTCCTCCGCGCCGCCGACTTTTCCTTTTCCGGCCATCGGAGTGGGGTTCTGCACGATCGGCGCGCCGGCCCCGGGGTGCTCGGCCCGGCGGGCCAGGGAGGGATCGTCGGTGAGGCGGAAGGGGCGGGAGAGATCAATTTCGAAAGGGTCCGTCGCCTGATCGGTCAAATGGACGTAACGGCTCCAGGAGAAAAACAACCATATCCCGCCGTGCAGGAGGAGGGACAACGCGATCCCCCATTGCAGGGGCGTGAGACGATGAACGCGCATAAGGAAAGGATTTCTCACAACGGCTCCAAGGTCAGTGGGCGCTGACGTCCAGGGCGACCTTCTTAATCCCAGCTCGTCGGACGACGTCCAGGAGCCCCACCACTTCCCCGTAGGGGATCGACCGGTCCGCCGCCACGGACACGTGAATCGCCGGGTCCAATTGCAGGCGGTCTTTCAACTCCTTCTGCAGAGAATCCATGGCAACCTCTTTGGACTCCATCACCACCTTGCGCTCGGCGGTGAAATAGAGCTGGAGGGTCGAGGTGGCCTTTTTTTCACCCACGGCGGACTTGGGCACGTTCACGTTCAGCGCCCGCTTCTGAAGGAGAGGGGCCGTGGCCATGAAAATGATGAGAAGCACCAACACCACGTCCACCATGGGCGTGATGTTGATCCCGGTGACGGGGCGGTTTCCCTCGCGGCGGTCGTCAGTCCCGCCGGCCATGGCTCTCCCGGACGGCCGCCGTGAGGAGCTTGGCCAAGGCGTCCGTCTCCGCCAACAGGTCCGACACCCATTTTTGGAAAAGGTTGTACCCGATCACCGACGGAATGGCGACCAGGAGACCCACCGCGG
The DNA here is from genome assembly GCA_003158755.1 of Elusimicrobiota bacterium. Taxonomy (GTDB): domain Bacteria; phylum Elusimicrobiota; class Elusimicrobia; order FEN-1173; family FEN-1173; genus FEN-1173. Next base: position 1,550 of record PMLF01000318.1, read on the forward strand.
TGGCCACGAGGGCCTGGGACAGACCGCTCATCACCACCTCGGGCCCCGCCGAAGCCGCGGAGGAGAGGTCTTGAAACGCCTTGATGACGCCCAGGACGGTCCCGAAAAGCCCGATGAAGGGGGCGTTGTTCCCGAGAGTGCCCAAAACGAGCAGGTGGCGGTCGAGGGCCCGTTTTTCGAACAGACGCGCGGAGGACATCCGTTCTTCCATCGTCTCCGGCGAAACGGCGTGGGAAAATCCGGCCGCCAGGATCCGAGCGGCCGCGCCGTTCCGACCTCGGACCAATTCGGCGGCCCTGGCCACGTCGCCGGCGTTCAATAATTTTTCCATCGCCAAGCGCAGGAGGTCGAACGCCTTCCGTTCCCGATGGAGCACGATCCCCCGCTCTACGGCCACCGCCACCACCCACACCGACGCGGCGAGGAGCAGCCATATCACCCATTCGCCGCCCGATTCCTTCAAGGCATTCAAAAAACCGAGGTTCATTCATTTCCTCCGATCAAGGGAATCGTTTCGACATCTTCAACAGCGCCAGGGCCATTTCGGTCTGGACGAAGTCGGCGGTTTCGTTGTTGAACCGGCTGAGGATCGTGTAGTAATCGTCGGCTTCTCCCCATTCGCCCAAACCATAAACCGCCATGGCCCGGAGGGTCCAGTCCTGGTCGTCCAAGAACCGGAAGAGGAGCTGGCGTCCATACGGGTCCCCCAGGGAGCACAACTTCTGGGCGGAAAATGCCTGGATCGCCTTCGACGCGTCCGACTGGGCGGCCCCGGCGATCAGGGCTCGGGCGCCGTCGTCCTCCATGACCGACAGCGCTTCCACCGCGCTGAAACGGACGAGGATGTTGGGATCCTGAAGCGCGTTCTGAAAAACGGAATACTCCTTCCGATCCGGCTCGTACCCCAGAGCGACGACGGCGGAGGAACGGATCCGCGCGTTGACGCTGGTGCGGGCGATTTCCTCCAAACGGCTGATCAACGTATAGTTTTTCGTGCCGGCCAACCCTTCCGTCAGGAGCACGCTCAAATCCGAGTAGCGGATCTTGAGGGCGAACCCGGTGGGGGTGGTCAACCGGTTGAGTTGTTCGTCGTAGGCGGACAAGACTTGTTCCTCGGGCGTCGGCTGGGTCGCCAACTGCTCCAAGAGGCGGACCAAATCGTTGTCGATACGGGGATCCACCAGGTTTTGGGGAAGGTTGAGGCGGGGGGCGGTGACGATCAACGGCTCCAGCTCGAACGGATTGCGGGGAGCCGGCGCCGGCCTCGCACGGGAAGGGACAACGACGGGCGGCGGGGGCGGCGGCGCTTTTTTGGCCAGGAGTTTCAAAGACGCGATGCAAACCTCCGCCAGGACGAAATCATTGTCCCTCTCCACGCCGATGCGGGAGAGGAGCAGGTCCGCGTCCTGGGCCTCGCCCAAGTCTCCCAGGTAGCGGGCGGCCATCGCGCGAGTCAACCAGTCGGGCGCCTGCAAGCCGTCCAGGAGGAACTGCCGCCCCCGACCGTCTCCCAGGCGCAGCAGGGCCTGGGCCGCGAATATCTGGATGATGGGAGTCCACGCCCGACGCGCCGCGTCCGCCAGGTATTCCTTGGCCTCCGGCCGAGCCCACACTTGGAGCGCTTCCACCGCGGCGAACTGGATGTTGATGTCCTGGTCGAGGAGGGCTTCCTTGAAATATTTCAAGTGGGCGATGTTCCTCTCGGAGGCGATGCCCAAGAGACCTTCTCCGCGGGCGCGCGGCGTGTTGGACCAGCGGGCGGCTTCGATCAGCCGCTCCCGCAGTTGCGGATCGACGGAAAACGCCAGCGATTGCACCAGGGGAACGCGCGGCTCGAGGAAACGGGTCTTGAGGCGGTACCCTTGAGGCGTCGTGAGCCGGACCAAGTCCAGCAGCGCGGTATTCTGAAAATCCAGCACGGTGGGTTTGGGTGGACGGTTCCCGTCATCCTCGATTCGGATCAGGACGGGACCCACTGCGGTATCCGAGGACGGAAGGTGGCGAACGTCCGCCGAAGAAGCCGCCGTCGCCGCACCTAGGGGAGCGGAACCGATGATCAAAGGAAGAATTAATAAACCAATAAGGAATCGACGCCCCATGAAAACCTCCATCATACCAGGAACTTCTTTCAAATGGAGCCGAGGACGGGAATCGAACCCACAACCTGCGGTTTACAAAACCGCTGCTCTGCCGGTTGAGCTACGCNNGCTGCTCTACCAATTGAGCTACCTCGGCGAGTGGGCCCGGATTTCCGTCCCGAAACCGCCTTCCTTGATGATATCAATTCGACCTCGCGAACGGAATTTTCTAAAATTCCATTATGATCAAACCTCTGGTGGGCGTCGTCATGGGAAGCGTTACCGATTGGGAGACGATGAAAATCGCGGTGAAAATCCTTGAGGACTTCGGCATACCGCACGAGAGGAAAGTCTTGAGCGCCCACCGCACGCCGGACCTCGCGGCGCGCTATGCCAAAAGCGCCGAAAAGCGGGGATTAGAAGTGATCATCGCCGGCGCCGGCGGGNNTCAGGGTGATCATCGCCGGCGCCGGCGGGGCGGCGCACCTCGCGGGCGTCATCGCCGCGAACACCGTCCTCCCCGTCCTGGGAGTCCCCATGGAAGGCAAAGCCTTCCTCGGACTCGATTCCCTGCTCTCCACCGTACAGATGCCGGGAGGCATCCCCGTGGGCACCCTGGCCGTCGGCGCCCCCGGCGCCAAGAACGCCGCCCTCCTAGCCGCGGCGATCCTGTCCGGCAAGCGTCCCGACCTGCGGCGCAAACTTCACGAGTTCCGCGCCAAGTTGACGGCCGACGTCTTAAAAACCAAACTCCCATAACACCAAGGAAAAAGTTAGGGGTTTTTTAAGTTGAGGCTCGTTCCTCACTTTTTCCTTTTTACTTTTTCCTTTCTTTTTCAGTCCCCGCGCGCACAGGGATTTTGACGCAAAACTCCGTCGACCCCGGCCGGCTCTGGACGTCCATCATCCCGCCGTGCTTCTTGACGATCTCATACACGAGCGAGAGTCCCAACCCCGTCCCTTTCCCGACGGGCTTGGTGGTGAAAAACGGATCG
>PMLF01000158.1:0-148 GCA_003158755.1 Elusimicrobiota bacterium
TCATCATCATCATGGCGTGGGGGAGGGAGCGGCCGCCCAGGTATAGGAACTCCAAGACGTTGTCGAACATGGCGGAGTCGGACCCGTCGGTGTCCACCACGGGTAGGAGGCGCTTCAACTCGTCGCCGAAGAGGTCGCTTTTGCAGAG
>PMLF01000158.1:159-3919 GCA_003158755.1 Elusimicrobiota bacterium
AGCGGCCACGACGGGAACGTGTTCGTCGAGAACCGGGAATGGACCAGGGCGATGGCGCTTTCCAAGTCCGGGTCCCGGAGGTCGGTGTAGTAGGGCTCCATCTGCGGCGACAAGAGCATGCCTTTGTACACGATGGTGCGCGTGGACAAGCTCGGCACGTAAAATTGGTTGGAGCCGCCGGCGTCGGGAACTTTGATGGAATGTTCGGCCCGCTTGCGGATGAGGTAGAGCTTGCGCTCGAACTTGAGCTCGTCGGGACCGGTGCCGGAAAGCATCTTGATGAACACCTGGCGCACCGCGGGCTCGGCGGCTTTCGCGGTCGCGCCCAAGGAGCTGTCGTCCGTCGGGACGTCCCGCCAGCCGAGGACTTCCTGGCCCTCTTCTTTGATGATGGATTCAAATTTCTTTTCCGCTTCGTCGCGGGCTTTGGCGTCCCTCGGGAGGTAAATCATGCCGACGCCGTAGGAGCCTTCCGCCGGGAGCTGGACTCCCGAAACTTTCTTGAAGAACTTGTGAGGGATCTGGAAGAGGATTCCCGCTCCGTCGCCGGTGTTGGGCTCGCAGCCGCAGGCGCCCCGGTGGTTGAGGTTCACGAGGGCCGTGAGGGCGTCCTTCACGATGGAATGAGACTTGACCCCCTTGATGTGGACGACGGCGCCGATGCCGCAGGCGTCCTTTTCGTTGGAGGGATCGTAGAGTCCTTGCTTCCGGGGTTGCGCGTTCATGGGTTCACCTTTCCGTAGATTTTGTCCGGCGGACAAAATAAGCGTGAGCGGGATTGTACAAGGTTTCAAAGGATCGGGCATACCGTTTCATGGGCCGGGGACCGACGGGAAAGAGGTTCAGGCATCCGCGATGGAACGTTCCGTTATTATACCGAAAAAGGACGGCTTTTCTTTCGACGGGGATGAAACGTCCCCAGGAACCGAGCCTCATCAGGGGCTGGTAGACATCGCCGCTGATAATTTCCCCCCCCCCGTCGGGCGGGGCCAGCCCTCCCCGGGAGCCTCTCCGGACCCGAGAACCAGGAAACCCTCCCGTGGTTTCCCCCCATCCGCTACGGGTCCGGAGAGGCTCCCGGCGCCGTCCGGCCCCTCGGTGAGGAGGATTTATCTTAGCGGCGATGGTCTGGTAATTGGTGACTACTCAGTCGCCCCCGTCATTGCGAGGAANNCGCGGCACTTCTGGCTAGCGCCGTCGCAATCCCCTGTTTCAAAGTCCCGGGGCTTGAAAGAGGGGATTGCTTCGTCGCTTCGCTCCTCGCAATGACGGGTCCTGACCCGCCGTCTCCTTGGGGATTTACGCCACGGTTCTGTTCATCCTGGGCCTCCTGGACCGCCTCGTCCTGGCGGCGGACGCGGGCCATGACGACGTGGGGCTGGCGCTGGAAGAGGAACGTCTCCCCCAGAGAATAAGGCTTCCATCCCGTCGACCTTCCCGATGAGCGATCCCTCGGCCCATGTTTTCATCGAGCTCCGAGGCGCGCCGGTACCGGTGGGCCGCCTCTTTGGGCGGTCGATGCGGGGGCGGGAGGGGGCGACGTTCGATTACTCCCCGGACTGGCTGAACCATCCCGAACGTTTCGCTTTGGAGCCCGGATGGCCACACCGTTCGAGCACGAGGACGCGCGGAAAGCCCGCAAAATGGAGGAATGACCTCCCTATTCCTTTTTGAGTCCGTTGCAAAAGGCCCGCTCATCCTGAGCTTGTCGAAGGATGAGCGGCATCCTCAGATGGTAGCTCGTGCTTCGACAAGCTCAGTACGAGCGGATTTTCTTATTTCGCAACAGTCTCATTTTTTGGAAAGTTCACGGGCGGGAGGCCCATGCCAAGAAGGAAAGAACTGCCCCGTCTAAACGGTCACGAAAATCGTCCCGCTTTCACCCACTTATGAAACCGGACCGGCCTGGGGATCCAGGCCGGCCCGGGCTTCATTCTGCGGACTGGTGCTCAGGTCCACAGGGAGGAGATATCAGCGATCGACCCGCATCGGGTTACGCAGCCTGGGCGATGGCGGCCAGGACTCGGTTCATCCGATCCCAGTCGATGGACTTCGGGGGCAGCACCTTGAGGAAGCTCAAGAGGAGTTGCGCGGCCTCGACCGCGCTCCTCAAAGCCCGGATCTCCGGGGATTCCTCGCCGATCAGTCCGTCCATCGACAAATTCACCGTGGAGGAATGGATGAAAGCGAACTTGCCCAACTTCAGGACTTCGGCGAATCGTCGGGACGCAACGTCCGTTCCCCGACTCAAGGTCAGGACGTTCACTTGCTGGAGACCGTTCCCCATGTCCTCGAACCCGGGAACGCCGGCCTCGGGCGAAACCAACGGGATCTGCAAAGCCTCCACGCCGCGAACGCCGTTGACCATCACTGCCACGGACGCGTCGGCGGTCACCACCAAGGCGCGCCTTCCTTCCGAAGCGAATCCCCGTAAAGCGTTCCGGAACCGTTCGGGATTCTCCACCGACGAATTCACGAACAAGACGAGCGTTTGCACGCCGTCGTCCGCCGCCTGTTTGAGGGTGCCTTCAAATTCCGTTCCGGGAATATTTCTTCCAATCGCATCCATCGCCCCCCGCGCCACGTCGCCCCCGATCCTATTTAGATCCAAGGGACCCAAAGGCCCTTCCTTCGCCATAATGTTGGCCAATATCGCCGACGCATCCGGTCCCGCCGCACGGTAAGCCTCGGCGGCGGTCCTTTGAGCTTTGGCGATGGCGTCCCGACGAGCCAGCAAGGCAGCCCTCACCTCTTGGTCGACGTCGAGAGCGGCTTCGTGGGACACACGCAGGACCGTCTCATCCACTTCGTGATGGACCACCGACTCAAAGGCGGAGAAGCCCCGCTCAAAAACCGGCGACTGGAACAAAATCGCCCGAGAACCGTCGGGGTTTCGTCGATTCAAAGCCAGGGTGTGGTTGTCGGCATCCGCATAGAACGCCGGCACGTTCGAAACTCCCACGCGCAATATCGTCGTCTCCCCATTCGCCGTGACGGTGAAGGTGGCCAAACCATCCAGCACTTCGCCGCCCTCCACCTTCGAACCCGACGGCAGATGGCGGGAAATCTCTCCTCTCAAACGGGTGGCGTCCGCAGGCGACAAGGGACGAGCGTTCGCCTCCGCTATTTTGAATAGAGCGTCCATCCGTTCCTCTTCGGTCCATCGTCGGATTACTCCAAGCGCCGTCCCCCAGCTCAACCCCAACCAGCTCAATTCCAGGGTGAAGAGACGCTCCGTCTCCCTGGCCCACGAAGACAAAACCTTCACCATGCTACCGAAATGCTGGGCACCGGTCTTGGTCGGCGGCAGAGTATTTTCAAAATCACCAACCACGACGGCTGATTCTTCTTCATAACCGAGGGCTTCCGGAATAGCGCCGGAAAAAGTCTCGCCGGCCACCGTTGCCACGATGGTAACCGCCCCTGCGGCGGCCGCAGTCACGACGGCGCTCGGCGGGGTTTTGGGAATCGAGATCACTTGATAGGAATAGGGCGCCATGTTGACGTAATACCCCTTATCCCAGGCGGCCCAGAGAGTTCCATTAAAACTCAAGTGAGCGGACTGCTGACCACCGGCCAGGTTAAACACAAACATCAACAACTCTCCATTTTCCTTTTCCCAACCTATGGTAATGATGTTTTTGTTTGCCGCCCCCCCGTTGTTGGGAATGAAAAGCGGCTCCCCGCCGGCTTCTTTCAAATCCAAGAGGCCGCTGTCCTTCATTTCCTTAGCGAAACGAACGTATTCACTCAACTGCTT
>PMLF01000044.1 GCA_003158755.1 Elusimicrobiota bacterium
AACAAATCCACGTTGGTCTTGCCCAGGTCGTCGGGGTATAAGAGGAGTCCCGCGCGGCAGGCCGGCAGCGACACCTTGGCTTTGACGACCTTGCCTCGATAGTAATCTTGCAGGGCGTCCCTTCGCCGGGACGGATCCATCGGCAAGGGGGGCGGGGCCTCCGGCGCCCGCGAAATGGGATCGACGACGCGGGGCTTGACGTAGGTTCCGTCCTCCTTATAGTACCCCTTGATCGCCACGCGATCGTCGCCGAAAGCCGCGGCCGCGACGACGGACAAAAGGATTCCCATCCAAGCTCTCTTCGTGAACGATGCCATGCGGTTTTTCCTCCGACAATATATCCCCCCGACGCCGATTCCGAATGGAGAGAAAGCAAACGACTGAAAAATCTTGCCCTTTATGGTTGTGAGATCGTGTTGTTATTCTTATGCGGTAGAGATGAATTTGGCGAATTGTACACTATTTCATATTAAATGGGTCTGTCGAGATTCCAGATTAATTTCCGGAGGCATCCGCGCAGCGGATCAGGGCGAATTCGTCGACGGGACCGGCGGCGAAGGAATAGGGGAGGGCTCCCCAACTGGCGGAATACCAGCCGGCGGAAGCGCCCAGAGAAAACGTTCGCAAAGGGTTCGATTGAAAAAATGGCGAGAGGGACACTTTTTCCCACCGAGCGGCGCGGAGCGGCGCCACGGGACCCGAGGCGTTCATGTTGCGGGAAATGAGCAGGCAATCCCCCGGCTCCGGGCGCCGACGGATGTCCCAGGGGAGCCATCCGGCCCGTTTGAGATAGTATTCAAACCCTCCGAATTCGTTCCCCCAATAAAAAGATTTTCCGGGGTTCGGCAACGGGATCGTCGCGGCCGCGCGGACTCCCACCCGGGCCTGGGAATAATCCGCCTGGGCCAAGGCCAGCGTGAAAACGAAGGACGCCGCCCAACCCGCCGCCACCCATCGACGGCGGATCCCCAGCCTTTCCGTCCACCGCGCCGCGATGAAGACGCCCGCCAAGGTCAGCGTCAGGAGATGGTGTCCGGCGGGGAAGGCTAAGAATTTTTGGACGAAGAGGAACTCCAGCAGGAACCAGAGCGCCAAGGTCCGGTCCATCCGAGGACCTTTCTTGTAAAACGGAACCAGCGCTCCCAGAAACGCCAGACCCGTGGCGAGGAAAACGGCAAGCTCGGCGGATTGGACCGCCGTGAACCCGCCCGCCGGACCGTGAAATATCAGGAAACCAATCCCTCCGGTGGCCGCGAGCGCGAGGGCGGCGGGGCGGCTTTCTTTGACGAGCGCGATCCAGGCCACCCCGGCGACGGGACAGCCTCCGGCGAAGAACACCAAAGGCAGGAACGACGCCCGCCAGGGATATCCTTCGTGGCCGCCCGCGCGAACGAAGTAGCTGGCAAGGAGTTGGAAGGAACCGTAGACGTGGGCCTCCCACGCGCACCAACCGCCGTAAAGCAGGACGAAGACCCCGAGGCTCCAGGCCAATCCGCGCCAGGGGATCGGGCGGTCCGACGTTGGACGACGCCACAGCAAGAGAATCGCCAGGACGATCAACATCGGCCACTGATGCAGAGTAAGCGCCGCCGCCGCGAGGCAGACGCCGAAGGCAACGAACCGGATCTTGGCGAGGCGTTCTCCGTCGATCAGAGCCGAGAGGGAGAATATGGCCAGGCAAAACAACGCCAGGTAAGGGAGATGGGGGTAGAGCGTCAAGGAAGTCAGAAAAAAGACCGGAGAGGCGAGCAGGAAAGCGGCCGCACGCTCGCTCACCGATGGGATCCAACGGCGGGCCAGCTTCCGGGCGGCCCAGAGGGACGCCAGCGACACGAGGAACATCGTTAAATGGAAAGGGATTTCTCTGGGGCCCGCCGCCTGGAAGGGGAGAGACAATAGCCAGGCGTTCAGGGGAGGATGCGTATAAACCGGCCTTCCGCCCGCCGGCCACGCGGGCTCCCGGGGCGCGGCCAGGTCCAAGGTGAAGTCGTAGGGACGCCACGGGTTTTTCGCCGAGGCCGCGGCGCTGGCCACCACGCTTCCGTCGTCGAAAAAGAATGGGCGGGCGGCGAACGGAGCCAAACCGACCGCCAGCAGGCAGAGAACTCCTCCATACGAGGCCCAGAGCCTTCTCGCGTTATTCATGACGGGTCAATTTCCCCTTTTGCGCGACGGACACAACTTTCCAGCAGCCGTCGACGGATGGAGGACGGGATTCCCGTGTCGATTTCCGACCATCAACTCTTCAGCGCCACGGCCCTCGTCAGCGCCCGGAAACGCGCCAGGAGGTCGGCGGGCTTCACTTTTTTCAGCCGATCCAGGGAAAAATCCTCGACGGTGAAACTCGCCATGACCGTGCCGTGGAAGAGCGCCCGATGGAGCACGTCGTCCGTGAGGCGATTGCCCATTTTATTGAGATACCCGATGAATCCGCCCGCGAAGGTGTCCCCCGCCCCCGTCGGATCGAAGACGTCCTCCAACGGATAGGCCGGCGACGGATAAACGTTTTTCCGGCAAAAGAGGAGAGCCCCGTGCTCCCCCTTCTTGATCACGACATAGTCGGGACCCATCGCCTGGATGCGCCGTCCGGCTTTCACCAAACCCGCCTCGCCCGTCAGTTGGCGCGCTTCACCCTCGTTCAAGACCATCAGATCGACGCGTTTCAAGAGTTCCGTCAATCGGTTTTTCTTGGTGGCGATCCACAAATTCATCGTATCGGCGGCGACCAGCTTGGGACGGCGGACCTGGGTGAGGACCTCCAGTTGAAGGTCGGGGTCGATGTTCGCCAGGAAGACGGCGTCGGCGTCGCGGTACGTCTCGGGCAGGACGGGTTTGAACGTCTGGAACACGTTCAGGCGGGTATCGAGGGTTTTGGCTTCGTTCAAGTCCTTCTCGTAATAACCGGACCAGCGGAAGGTGTCGCCGTCGGCGGTTTGAATCCCGGCGAGATCGATCCCGCGTTTTTTTAATAGTTGAAGGTGTCGGGCGGGAAAATCCTTCCCCACGACCCCGACCACCTTCACGTCCGTGAAGAAACTGGCCGCGTAGGAAAAGTAGGTGGCCGACCCCCCCAGGACATCCGACCGTTCCCCGAAAGGGGTCTTGATGGAATCCAACGCCACGGAACCGACGACCACGACGCTCATGAGAATTCCTCCTCGATAGGGACGAAAACCGCCGGACCGGATGATAGCAAATGCCGTAAATCAGGTAGAATTCCCCCGATCATGGACCCCGTCGTCTCCCTCGCCGCTTTTTTGACCGGTTTTTTTCCGCCCCTTTCCGTCGCGGCGGCTTACGTTTCTTTTTTCCTTTTCCTCGCGGCCGCCGCGACGGCCCAAGCCCGAGGGAAGGAAAATTTCACTTTTTCGCGGACGAGGTTCGACGTCCCCGCGCTGCTCTTTCTGGCCGTCTGGGCCTTGTCCTCGGCCTTCGGGATGGACCCCGCCAAGAGTTTCGGAAAGTTCGGCGGCCAAATCCGTTTTTCGTTCTTCTTCCTTCTCGTGTGGGCTGGAGGCGGACGGCACCGTCCGGCCGCTCTTAAAGGATACCTGTGGGGCGCCGGCATCGCGGCGGCCTACGGGCTCCTCCAAACCCTGGTAAGCGCCCTCGGGCTTCCCGGTAAATTTCCGTCCCTTTTCGTCGACGCTTCCGTGGCGTACAACCGCTTCACCCTGGTCGGCGGACGGGCTCACGGCTCCGTCCATCCCTTGACGTACGCCGAAATCGTTCTTCCCTTTTTTCTCCTGGGGACCGCTTATTTCCTCGAGGCGAAAGACCATCGTTCGCTTCGGAAAGGCTTGGTCTGGCTTTTGACCGCCGAGGGCGCTCTGCTCTTGTCCCAGAGCCGCGGCCCCTGGATCGGCGCGGGGATCGGACTGGGGGTCCTAATGTTCCATCCCAAGCGCCTGCGCTTGATTCCGCCGATATTGTTGGTGGGACTCTCGTTGATGCTCCATCCCGTCTCTAGGCACAAAGCGCTGACCCTCCTCAGAGACGTGAAACAGATATCCTCGGCCGAACCGGCCCAACGAGCCAACTTCGACGAGGTGACCGACGACAGCACCAGCCACCGGCTGGTCCTGTGGAACAATTCGTTTCAGGTGGCGCGGAGGAATGTGTGGCTCGGAGTGGGACCCGGATGCCTCAAGGAGGCGGTGGACCTGCACCGAGGAGATAAAGGGTTCATGCCCAACCCCCGGGGAAAGGACGGGGATGCCCACAGCCAATACTTGCACCACCTGGCCGAGCGCGGCATCCCCGGATTGGCGGCGATCCTCTTCTTCATGGCGGTCCCGATCGTCGCGGCGTTCCGGTCCCTCCGCCGCCCCGCCGACGAAGGGTTCCCTGCCCGATGGGCGTGTTGGGGACTCCTGGCCTTCTTCATCGCGTTCCCCGTCATCAACGTGACCGAGCGCGTCTTCGACACCGTGGAGCCGGCCATGATTTTCTTCCTTTTGGCCTCAATCCTGCCGGCGATGAAGATTAATCCTCCCGGCGGTTTCGATAGGCCCGAACGTTCCGGAGGTGTTGGGAGTAGCTGACGGAAAACGCATGTCCGCCTTCCTGGTCGGCGACGAAATAGAGGTCGGGGCCCTCCGCCGGCGCCAAAGAGGCCTCGATCGATTCCAGGCCGGGGTTCCCGATGGGACCGGGCGGCAACCCGTAATAGCGATAGGTGTTGTACGGGCTGTCCACTTCCAGGTCCCGATAAAGTAAGCGATCCTTCCATCGGCCCAAAGCGTATTGCACCGTCGGGTCCGCCTCCAACTTCATCCGTTTCTTCAATCGGTTCACATACACCGCCGCGATCCTCGCCCGCTCCTGGGGCCGCCCGCCTTCCCGCTCGACGATGGAGGCCAGGGTGACGATTTCCCGGGCCGTCCACCAGCGGCCGTCCTTCCTCCGCACGCGATCGAACCGGGCGGAAACGGTCGAGACCTCGACTTCCCGAAGGGATGAAGAGGAAACCTCCAGCGCCCGCCGCCACGCTTTCTCGAATCGGTTCACCAGGACGTCCCGCGCCCGTTCGGGTGGGATGTAAGGATCCAACTCGTAGGTGTCGGGGAAGAGGAACCCCTCGGCGGTTCCGGAAGAAACGGCGGAAAGGAAAGCGTCCTTCCCGCAAACACCGGCGGCGTCCAACCTCTCGGCGATCTTGTCGGCGGTCCATCCCTCGGGGACGGTGACGCGCAGGGTCACGCTCCGTCCCGACGAAAGCCGCCGGACGATCCCCCAGGCCGACATGCCTCCGTCGATCCGATAAATCCCCGCCTTCAACCGTTTCCCCGTCCCCGTCGCCCTCAGCAGGAACCGAAACCACCGGGCCGAGCGAATCCTTCCATCGGACGTCAAGCGTTGCACGGCCTGGCCCGCGGTGGAGTTGGGCGGCACCGGCAGTAGGCCCTCCCGAGTTCCCCGGGGAGCGGAATTAATCCAACCGATAAACAAGATCGCCGCCGCCGAAACGACGCCGGCGCCGATCAAAAAATTTTTCCTCATTAACCTCTCCTTCGAGACAATCCTCAAAAGACGATCCGCTTCAACCCGGACCGGCGATCCCCTTCCGCCGGGCATCGAGGAACCGCTGGAGCGTCACGCAGGCCGCCGCCTGGTCCCCGTCCACCCGACGTCCCGCCTCCCGGGCGAGCCGTTCCCCCTCACGGGTCGACGACCGCTCGTCCCATAAAAAAACGGGGAGTTTCACGGCCGCCCCCAAGACCCCGGAGAAGGCCCGGGCCGACCGAGCCGACGGACCTTCGGTCCCGTCCCCATTGAGCGGTAAACCGACGACGATTTCGCCGGCTCCTTCGCGTGAGGCGATCCGTCCGATCGCCTCCACCGCCTTCCCTCGGGAAAGCGACGCCACCGTTTCCAAAGGCCGGGCCAGCGTTCCGGTCTCGTCGGAAATCGCCACCCCCGTCCGCGCCCGTCCCCAATCAACCCCTAATATCCTCACGGCGTCGGATCCGCCGGAGGAGCCTCGCGACCCGGCGAAACCGTCGCGTCCAGCCAGACCGCCGTCGGGTCCGTAGGCCTTCCATCGTTCAAGAGTTCGCCCACCGTGACGCATTGGTAACCCCGTTCGCGGAGCTCCCGCAACAGGTCCGGCAACGCCCGCACGGTGCTTTCAACCCCGGAATGAAGCAGGATCACCCCGCCGTCCGACACGTCGGCGAGGACCCGCTTGCGGATGATTTCCGGCGGAGGACGTTCGTGGTCCCTTGGAAGAACCGTCCACAGAACCATGCGGTATCCGGCCGCCTTCGCGGTCGAAAGGGTGCGGACGTCGAAGCCACCGCCGGGCGGGCGGAAGAACATGGGCGCGCGCTCCGCGAACGCGCTCCGGGCTCCGGCCTTGTCCAAGACCCTCCGGGTGAGGTCCAACTCCTCCAGCAGTTCGGGACGAGGAATTTTCGTCAGCTTGGGATGGCGGAAGGTGTGGTTCCCCAGCTCGCAGCCGCTTCGGAGGATTTCATCAAGGAGTTCCGGATGCTCTTCCCCCATGCGCCCGACGACGAAGAAAGTGGCCCGCGCGTCCCCCCGCCGGAGAGCGTCCAGGATTCGTCCGGTGAAAAGGGGGTGGGGACCGTCGTCGAAAGAGAGCGCCACCCGACGGGGCGTCCAGGATCCGCGGGGCAGGAGATCCCGATCCGACCGGAGGAGGGCCGCCGCCGCGCCCGCCGCCACCCCGGCGGCGAGGAGCGCCGCCTCGAAGCGGCGGGGCCGGAACCAGGCGCGGATTTTTTCGAGAAGGATATTCAGACGGAGGATAGGAGGGATTCCTTTAGGATTTCGTACCGGGGCCCGTGAGGCGACGGATGGCTTTCGAAAAGGCAGATCCGGTCGACGGTGAAAGTTCCCCACGAGGTCCCGAGGTCCGCGGCCAAAAGGTCATCCAGTCCCGCGGGGGAATTCCGGAAACGAGCCAGGGTCACGTGCGGCGTATAGCGACGATCTTCCACGGAGAAATGTCGGATTTTAAGCTCCTCATTTAGCGACCCCGCCAAAGACGAAAGCTTCTCGGCGCCCCGCGACACGCCCGCCCACAACACGCGGGGTTTCCTCCAATCCGGGAATGTTCCCAACCCCTCCAAGACCGCCTCAAAAGGCGGAACTCCGACGGCCGACAGACACTCCTCGGCCGCCGCCCGGCGTTCGGACACCGTTTCCCCCAGGAACTGGAGCGTCAGGTGCGGGCTCGAGGAGAACGTCCACCGCGCTCCCGGCAAACGCCGCTCCGCCGCCCACGCGGAAAACCGTCCGGCCATGGCCGGGGGAAGGGGGACCGCCATAAACAATCGGATGAATACCCTCCTATCGCCTCTTTTTAGCATTCCCTTTCCCGACGGACAACATTGCGCCCCGCCCGCGGGTGTCATAAACTTCCTCCATGAAATCCAAACCCTTGGACGACTCGTTCATCCGGAACCTGTCCCACGACATCCTCAATCCCCTCAGTTCAATAAACGGCTTCCTGGACCTGGTCCTCGCCCCCGACAACAAGGACCCCCTGACCCTTCGCCAGCGGCGGATGCTGTCGTCCGTCAACCGAGCCTGCACGCACTTGTTGGGGACGATCCGGGACCTCTCGGATCTTTCCCGTTTGGAGGAGAAGCTTTGGACCCCCGTCCCAATCGCCGTCGATTTGCGCGCCGCGGCGGAGGGGCGGATGGAGGAATACCGCCTATTGACGGACCACCGCCGCGTCGCCATGACCGTTCAATCGGAGACCGCCGCGACGACCGTTTCGGCGGACAAGGCGATGATCGAACGCTTCTTCGACGTTCTTCTCAGGGCCTCCGAGAGCCTGACGCCGGAGGGCGGCCATATCGTTTTGCGCCTGGCTTCTCTCAAAGGGAAAGTCACCGGCACCCTGGAAAACGACGGGGAGGAAAAATCCCCCTCTTCGTGGAACAACGCTTTCAAAGCCAAGGTCTTCGGACCCCGACCGGCGGAAGGATACGCCGCGATGGGCATGGCTCTCGCCCAACGCATCGCCCTTCTGCACGGAGGATCGCTCCGGGTCGAATCGAGCCTCGGCGGCGGGACGGCGTTCCATTTCGTCTTTCCCCGGGATTCGTGACCCGCCGCGACGCCCGCTTATTCCTGGCGCTGGCTTTCACGACGACGGCGGCGTTTCTGGGTCCACTCCTCCTCGGCCGCGTCCACTACATGGGAGACGTCCTGCGGTCCTTTCAGCCGTGGCTCTCCTACGCGGCCCAGGAGCTCCAGGCCGGAAGGTTCCCCTTCTGGAACCCTTACTCCGCCTGCGGCGAACCCATCTTCGCCAATCCCCAGGTGATGATCCTCTTCCCCCCCGCCCAGCTTTTTTGGCTGTTCCCTTTCGCTCGGGCGTGGGGACTCTTCTTCGCGGCGGTCCAAACGCTTTGGACCGCTTCGCTTTTCTTTCTTTTCCGACGAAGCGGACGGGCCGGCGCCGCCTTCGGGGCCCTCATTATGGCCTGGGGCGGGTTCACCCTCATCCACTGGGAATTCCCCGGCGCCCTGGCGACGCTCCCCTTCGTGGCCTTTTTCCTGCTCTTCTCGGCGCGGGGCGAGTGGCGCGCGCTCCCCTTCGCCACGGCGTTGCTTTTTCTCTCCGGATACACCCAGTTCGCGTATTACGCGGCGATCACGGGAGCGGCCTTCGCCGTCACGAACGCGTTCCGACGACGAGACCCGGGACTCCTTTTCCGGATGGGCGCCGCCGCGGCCCTGGGCCTGACCCTCGCCTCGCCCCAAATCCTCGCTTCCTGGCAAATCGTCCGCGAATCGATCCGATCCCTCCTGGGGGCCGCCGACGCCCGGGAACATTTATTGACCCCCGTCTTTCTCCTTAAGTTCCTCATCCCGGATTTTTACGACAAAACCGTCTCGCCATATATCCACATGATTTTCGACGCGAATCTTTGGCCCTTGACTTGGAATTGGTTGAACACTTTTTACGTCGGCGTAGCGGCGATCCCCCTGGCCGCCGCCGGCCTCTGGAACGACCGGCACAAGCCCGACGTCCGGGCGTGGACGATCGCGGGCCTTCTCGCCCTCGCCATCGCCATGGGCGTCGAACCCTTCTTCACCCTCCTTCGCCGCCTCGTGCCGGGCCTGCGGTACATGACCCATTTTTCCAACGCCATGTTGATCGCGCTCCTGGCCGTCGGCGCCCTGGCGGCCCGGGAGCTCCGTCCCAAGGAGAAGATATCGAAAGCCGCCCTCTGGGTATTGGCCGCCGGCGCCTCCCTTGCCGCCGCCCACGCCTTCCTGCCGTCCGTCCGTGCATGGACCGCCGCGCGAATGCTGGGGATTTCCGCCCTGACGCCCATTCAAAGCCGATGGATCGCCCGAGCGTCGTCGTCTTCCCTAATCCTCTGCGCCGCCGTCGTTCCAATACTTTTCCTGAAGCGCGGAAGGGCGGCGGCGTTGATCCTCTTCACCCTGATCGATCTATGGATTTTCGGACACGACCTGCAGCCCGTCGTCGCCGGGGATTTTTTCCAAAAGCCCGTTTCCCTGGCGGCGCTTCTGCGGGGACGCGCGGACCGATTTTCCATCGACCCCTTGGTCGTCCGGGACAGCGTCAAACCTCTGGACGGCGGCACGGCTGAAGCGGGCTATCAAAGCCTGCGTCAGACCCTCTACCTGAANNAGGGCGTATGAAGTCTTCCCCAACCGACGCTTCACCGAGATCCGCCACACGATCCCGATCGATAACCCGTTTTCCCCGGTCACGGACTTCCTGGGCGCGCGCTTTATCTTAACCACCCGGGAACTTCACCCCCCGGCCGTCCTTTGCGGACGCCGCCCCAACGCCCTCCTCTACGAGAACTCCGAGGTTCTTCCGCGCGTCACCTGGGTCCCCTCCGCGCGGACGATCGCCGACAAAGGCGAACGCCTCGCCTTCCTGGCCGGACCCTGGAACCCCCGCCGGGAAATCATCCTCGAAGTACCCTCGCCCGACCGCCCCGCCGGAGTCCCGGGGACTATCCGTTGGGACGACACCCGTCCCGGACGCCTCGATGCCGAAGGCCGCTCCGACGGAGGATGGCTCGTCTGGAGCCAGATATTCTATAGGGATTGGGAAGCGTTTGTGAACGGGAAGGAAGTCCGACTGTGGCGCGCCGACCACGCCTTTCAAGCCGTCGCGCTGCCGACGGGCGAATGGCGCGCCGTCCTGCTTTATCGCCCGAAAAAGATCATCAACTTTTCGGCGGCCGCCGCCTTGCTCGCGACGGCCCTGTCTCTGGCGGGGCTGATTTTTTTTAAGAAAATATCCGAAAGCCCGACGAAAATATAACCCTTAGGGCGTTCGAGATGCTATTAACGCCTCCGTCGATCTTTCACCGGCCGTGAGGCGTCGGCGGCCGGCGGCGGCCTCCCGCTCGGACTCCGCCTTCGCCTGGAGCGCCAAACGGCTGATTTCCGGGGCTTGCGTCTCCACCACTTCGTAGCGCCCCTTAAGGAAATCCCTCTCGGCCGTTTTCAACTTGGTCGCGGCCCGGGAGAAAACATCGGGCGCCCATCTCTCGGCCCCGGCGTTCCGCGCGGAGGAGACATCCAAGCGGGCCGTGTCCAAATTCACGGCCGCCTTTTCCCTTCCCTTCGAACACCCGTATAGATTTCCCAATATCAGCAATACCCATAGGGTCCGAAGGATGGACTTTCGGATAATTACCAAGTGCTCCATGTCGACGTCTTCGTGTCCGTGTGCGTGCAGCTGACCGCGGCGAAACCTTGGGAGGAACAATAGTACCATTGCGCCGCACCCGCCGGATCGGCCACGGTGGTCACCACGGTATTCCCGTTATTGTGGTTTGCCGGCTTCGGAATTCCGATATTGGGAATTAACATCAGGTACTTTCCATTCGTGGTCAACGAAGCGGCGAGATTCCCCGCCGACCCGTCCGGGAAGATCCCTTCGGTGTCGGAGTAGTAGATACTGATCGCGGAACGCAGCGAACCCAACGACCCCTTCACGGCGCT
>PMLF01000254.1:0-9591 GCA_003158755.1 Elusimicrobiota bacterium
TCGTAGTTCATCACCCCACACGGAGGTTTACCCTACGATGTCTCAAAAAGTCTCCAAAGTCGGCGTAAAACGAGAAGAGGGTTTTCTCTACTTCATCGACAAACAAGGCGATGTGTCCCGCGCCAAGATGGCCCGAGGCGGCAAGAAAGGCGGCAAGCCCCAGAAGGTCGCGAAAGTCGGCGTGAAAAAAGAGAAGGGCTTCCTCTACTTCCTCGATAAACAAGGCGACATCTCCAAAGCGAAGATGGTCCGCCGCTAAAAACGGTCCACCTTTCAATGAAAAACCCCCGCCTTCCCACGAAGGCGGGGGTTTTTTTGTGGTGGAGCGCCCGGAAAATTTACGTTCCGCGGACGCGGTATCCCATTTCTTCCAGGAGGGTTTTCAGACGGGGTCGATGGTCGCCTTGAATCTCCAGGTCGCCGTTTTTCATCGTTCCTCCGGCGCCGCAGGCGGACTTCAGTTTTCGGAGGAGTTCCTCCTTTCCGGCGGGGTGGGATTGGAGGCGGGAGATCACCGTCACGGTTTTGCCGCCCCGTCCCGCTTTTTCGATACGCAATACGACCGGGTCCGCCTGACGGCGGCCGGAATCGGGGGGGACGGCGGAATAGAGGGGTTGCGTCATCGCGAGGCGGCTCAAAAACGAATAAAATATCGGTCAGGCGATTTTATCTTTTTTCAAGGAAAACCTATGGAAAGGCCGGGCGTATTTAAATTACCGGAGGGGTATCACTGGCGAGCCGGGGTGCTGGCGTGTTCCACCTCACGGGCTCGGGGCGTGCGTCCGGACGAGTCCGGAGGGAAGATTCAAGAGGCCTGCCGCAAGTGGTGGCGGACCGAGGTGACGGCCCGGCGCGCCGTGGCCGACGACCGGCGGGAGATCTCGCGCGTCCTCAACAACTGGTGCGAACAGGGACTGGACGTCATCTTCACCACGGGCGGCGCGGGATTTTCCCCGACGGACGTCACGCCTGACGCGACGCGCGACGTGATCACGCGCGAGGCTCCGGGCCTGGCCGAACTCATGCGGGCGGCTTGGGCGAAAAAGAACAACCGGGCCTGGCTTTCCCGGGGAGTGGCCGGTTTCCGAAAGAAAACCCTCCTCCTGAACCTTCCCGGAGACCCCGCAGCGGTCGGCGAGTGCTTAAAAGCCTTGAGGGGAATACTTCCCGCGGCCCTGGAAAACGCCGCGGGCCGGTTGAGGGACGTTCCTCTGTCCTCCGTCGGTTGATCCGGAAACCATTCGGCGAGTCAGTTGCGAAATGGACGGGATTTTCCTCCCCCTTTTTCAAAGGGGGGACACCAGTTTCGCAACAGTCTCTCGGCGGGTTGGACCGCCGGTCCCAATAGTCAGTGAGGAGGTATCGACGTGGCTCAAGAATTTTCCTTCGATGTGGTCAGTAAAGTGGATTTGCAAGCGGTGGATAATGCGGTGAACAGCGCCGCCCGGGAGTTATCCACCCGGTTCGATTTCAAAGGCAGCGTCAGCCGCATTTCTTTCGACCGCAAGGAAGGCGTCCTTACCCTTAATTCCGACAACGAAGGAAAATTGAAAAGCGTCATCGACGTCCTCCAGGGCCGCCTGGTGAAGCAAGGCATTTCCCTCAAAGCCTTGGACTTCCAAAAGATCGAGCCCGCGGAAGGCGGCTCGGTCCGTCAGACGGTCAAACTCACCCAAGGCATCGCTTCCGAAAAGGCCAAGGAGATCGTGCGCGCCGTGAAGGACGCGAAGCTCAAAGTGCAGGCGTCCATCCAGAGCGATCAATTGAGGGTCACCGGCCGGTCGAAAGACGACCTGCAGACGGCCATCGCCCTTTTGAAATCCACGGATTTCGGCTTGCCTCTCCAGTTCGCCAACTATCGGTGAAACCGTCCGCCTCCCCGATTCGATACGCCGTCTGGTTCACCGTCGCCCTGGTCCTGACGGGGTGTCTCGCGTTGTTCGTTTTCCGGGTGGCGCGCTCCATGCGGCGCGGCCGCGGGGCCGCCTTCTCGCTCTCCCGTTCCTCCCCTTTACCGGCTCAAACGGCGGCGTGGGACCTCCTGGCGCGATGGAAAGAAGGGAAATACGACGGTCCTTCCGCCGAGGATTCCCGGTCCTCCCTCGAAAGGCTCCCCGCTCCCGTCTCGCGGAGCCAAGGGGAAGGGGACCGTCGGGTGGCCGTCACGCTGTTCGACGGAGACGGGCCCGCGGCCCGGCGGGCGCTCCACATGGTTTCCGGCGGGGAGGCGACTTTTTCCCTGACCGTCCCGGAAGGGGGAATCCTTTCGTTTCAAACCGGCGCCTGCGCGGAATGGGGCGGCAAGTTCGAGATGACCACGGAAATCCTTTCCGCCGGACGTCCCTCCGAGTTCCTTGATCGTCGGAAGGAGGTGTTCGTCCAAACGCCGACCGTTCCGAAAAGACGCTTGAGGAGGAACCTCCCTTACGGGGGATTGGAAACCGATTGGCGCGCGGTCGAAGCGGACCTTTCTCCCTGGGCCGGCCGAACGGTGACGCTCCGATTGAAGGTTTTTTTCCAGCCCGACCCCAACGCTCCGTCGCCTTCCATGTCCGCCCACGCCTTCTGGGCATCGCCGGTCCTGTGGGCGCCGGCGAAAGACGTCCTCTCCCGGCCGTCGGCGCGCGCCCGGCCCCGTCCGCCTTCCGATGTTTTGTGGGTGGTCTTCGAGACGTTCCCCGCTTCTTCCCTTCGGGGAAATTCCGTCGAAGATTTTCCCGGTTTGGACCTCCTGGCCCGGGAGGGGGTGGAATTTCAACAAGTGTACGCCAACCGCATGGACGCGGAGGGCGGGCTCTTGAGGATGTTGACTTCCCGCCAGTCGTCGCCCACCGGCGGCCGGCGCCTTTCCACCCCGGAGGAAGGGTCCGCTTTGCCCGTCGAACTCCGCGACGCCGGGTACCGCACGGCGCTCTTCGGCGCGCCGGGGGACGACCTCGGGATTTGGTGCGACCAAGGTTTCGATATGGTCCGGGCCGCCCCGCCCGACGGTCCCGGCGGCGAGCGTTCCCTGAGCGAGGCCGCCCGTTGGATGGCCGACAACCGCGGGCGCGGCCCGAGCTTGTTGATGGTTTTCGTTCGCGCTCCCCGCGGCAACGAGGACCCGTCTCCCCGATGCTGGGCGCGCGCGGCCCGCTTGTCGCCGATGGTCCTCTTCCACGGGCGGCGGTGGCGGGCCCTGGCCCAGGCCGTCCAAGCGGATGGGGCGCTGCAGCGGATGTGGAGCCAAAGGCTCCGTTTGGGAGGGGAGGATCGATCTCTCTTGATCGTGAACTCGCTCCGCGGAATCTCGTTCCGTTTGGAGCCCTTGCGTCGGCAAAGCGACGATCGCGTCTTACGGGAAGTCCTCCCCCACGCGGGTTTGGGCCTGCGGGAAGAGGAAGTGAGGGTCCTCTGGCTGATGAAGCACGCCACCTTGCCGGTCGGACGCAAGGTGACGGCTCCCGCCCAACTCCTGGATGTGGCGCCCACCGCGTTGGATCTGCTCGGATCTCCGCCCGATCCGGGGGCCTTGGGACGTTCCTTCGCGCAAACGGGGCCGCGGTACCGGTCCAACAAAGAAGGCGTTCGTTTCTTGATTGAAGGTCCCGGCGGAGAAGCGTTGGTTTTGGACGGCCATTACAAGTACGTTCGCCGGGGACCGCCCCGCCGCGTCGATTTGGCGGGCGGGATCCGCGCCCTCACGGATTTTGAGCCGGAGGAGCTGTACGACCTATGGACCGATCCCGGCGAACGGCGGAACCTGGCTCTCCGGCGGCGGGATCTTTTGAAGCGCGCCCGCCGGGCCATCGACGAGTGGGGACCGGAACGCACGGCGACGCGCTTGCAATTCGAAGGATGGCAGGACACGCCGCTTCAGGGCGTGGTCACATGCCCGGGCGGAGACCTGTGGAACGTGGCTCTATCCTCCGGAGTATTGACCCGAGGCGGGTCCAACCAAGCGGTGTTCACCGTCTCCGCGCCGGAGGCGTCCTTTTCCTTCGAGACGTGGCCTCCGGCCGCCTCGTTCACTTTTTCCCTCCGAAGCAAAGGTCACGCCGTCCCGGCGGACGATTTCCTGGTCTCCAAGCTCGGTCTTCCCTTGATCGAGACCGAGAAGCGCAACGACTGGTTCGACGAGAACAGCAAATTCTCTTGGATGGACGGATTCCCGGTCGGTGTGCCGCCGGGCGGAGCCCCCCGCGTCCTCATGGGACGGGAACCCGTGAGGGAGAAGCCGCAATGATCCGTCCTCTTTGGATCCGGTCGCTCGCCTTCCTCCGCCGGGAACGGCGGTGGTTCCTCGCGGGCGGGCGGGACGTTTACGAAACCACCCGGCGCTCCTTTTTTTCTCTGGAAGCCCGGGCCGGTGCGGCGCTTTTCGCGGGATTGTTCTTTTTGTCCCTGGTTCAAGCGACGGTTCCCCCGCATTTCCTATTTGATCCCGGTCCCGCCTTCGCCCGACTTTCCGCCGACGCCGCACCGGATACGGACCTTTTTCTTCTGGCGGTTTTCCTTTTGTACCTTGGGGTGGGCGCGCTCTTGGGCATATTTCTCCGCAACGCTTGGGATTGGGCCGAGGAATTCCTCCCGGTCCCGCCCCGCCGAGTATGGACCAGGCGTTTCCGCTGGTCCACCACGACGCTCCTCCTCCTGTTCCTCCACGGGGGATTTCTGTTAAGCGCTCTGCGGGCGAAGCCGGGATTTTACTCTCCCGCCTTCCACGACCGGGGCGGGCCGGCGCGCTGGTTCCAGGACTGGCTGGCGTCGGGATTCCTTTCGTTCCCTGGAAGGCTGTGGACGTTGACGGCCTACGCCATCATGTTGGCCGGGTTGGCCCAGATGGGCCGCCGCTTCCGTCGGTGGTTTTTGTCGTTTCCCATGCCCACCCGGGTGGCCAGCGGGGTCCTGGGAGTGGGCACGTTTTTTTTCCTCTTGGGGCTATGGGGAGTCTTCCGGTTCCACCGTCCGCCCAACGAGGGGCCCAACGCCGTGGTCCTGGTCGTCGAGGGACTGAGGACCGAGGACCTGAGGAACCCGGAACGGGCTCCCGTCTTGAACTTGCTGGCGCGCCGGGGCCGGACGTTCGCCTCCTGCGTTCCGACGGTGGCCCAGCGCGAGGCATCCCTGATGACGCTCCTGACCGGCCGCATGCCTCTGTCTCATGGGGTCCGCCACGCGTTCCCGTCGGGCGGCGACGTGTGGCTTGGATCGGACAGCCTGCCGGTGCAGCTGCGCCGGGGCGGATACGAAACCGTCGCGTTGGCCGACGCGGGAGGAGACCTCCTGAACCGGCTCTCCCCCGCTTTCGATCGGGTACGAGCGCCGGACCTGTCGGTGCCGGGGATTTTTAGGCGGGACGTCTTGCGGCGGGCCGTCCACCTCCTGCCGTATTTGCGAGGCCTTTGGGCGCGGGAGTTGATTCCCCCCTTACGGGCGATCCCCGAGTTCAACGATCCCGGGCTCCTCTCCAGGGAAGCGGGTGAGATGCTCAAACGGCTCCGCTTCGAAAGCCGGTTTCTTCTTTTGGTTCACTTCTCGGCCGGAAGGGATTGCCGGACGGTGGACAAGGCCGTCGGTCGAATCCTTCAAGAAATAAAGGACGAAGGGTTGGACGATTCCACCTGGGTCATCCTTTGGTCCCCGTTCGCGGCGCCCGGAGAAGAGGAAAAAGACGGAGGCCGCGACGTCTCTTCTCCGTCCCGATTTTCCGCGCCCCTCGTCGTGGCGGGTCCGATGTTGCGCTCGGCTCCCCGCTGGGGACATTTCCCCGTGCGGGACGTGGACGTCGCTCCGACGATCCTCTCCGCCCTCGGCGTTTCCGTCCCGGAAGCCATGGAAGGTCTCCCGCTCCTGGACGTGAACCCGGAATCGGAAGGCTTCGCCGACCGCCGCATCTACACGGAAACGGACGTATGGATGAAACCGGAGGACAACCCGCTTCCTCCCGCCGTCCGACTGGGGTACGGGCCTCCCTCTTCCTGGCTGGAGGAGGACCCCGAAGCGCCGGGCCGCCTGCGCATCCGGCCCGCGGCGGAGGACGCCGTACTGTCCTACCGTCACCGGATGCTTCAGACCGGCGGAGAAAGGCTAGTATACCGACCGAGCCGATCGGGAGTGATTTTCGAATACTACGATCTCACGACGGATCCCGCCGCCCGAATCAATCGGGCCGGAACCCGCGCCGGCGAGGAACGCGTCCGGGAGCTCAAAGAGGTGCTGTTTCAGGAGCTTCGGAGCGAAATCGGTTGGCGTCCCCAAAACGATTTTTGGATACCGGAAGCCTTCATGAGGGACAAGAAATGAACATCCCCAAGTTCGGCGTCTCCTATTTCGGCAACCGGTTCCCGGGCCACGCCCACCGGGACCTGGTCGTGATCTCTCAATGCTGCGACTACGTCGTTCACACGGTGAGCGAGACGGACCTCCACCATCACAAGGGGGCTCTGGGAAAGATATTCCACGAAAGCCGAAAAGTCGGTCTGGAGATTTGGGCCGACCCGTGGGGATTGGGAGGCGTTTTCGGCGGGGAGTCCTTTTCCCGGTTTTTGCTGGATCACCCCGACCAATGGCAGCGTTATTCCGACGGTCGCCCCGCGCCCGCGGCCTGCCTCAACAGTCGGCGATTCCGGGACTACGTCAAGGAATGGATCGGCGTCGTCGCCGACCTGGGGGCGCAGGTCATTTTTTGGGACGAGCCCCACCAATCTTTTACCTGGACCTTGGAATGGGAAGGCGTCTATAGCTGCGTCTGTTCCCGCTGCCAGGACCTCTTCCGGGAGGCGACCGGCGGTTCGCTCCCGGCGCGGTTGGGGCCCGAAGTTCTTGATTTCCGACGGAAAACGATCAAAGGATTCCTGGAAGAAGTGATGGCCTACGCCAGAAAAAAGGGGTTGAAAAACACCCTCTGTCTTTATGCTTTCGAGGGATATCACCCCTACGAAGAACTATGGAACGACTTGGCCTCGTTGCCGGACCTCGATATTTTCGGCTGCGATCCGTATTGGCGTTGGAATCGGGGCGCGAAGGACCCTTCCGACCACGTGCGCCATTTCGCGGAGAAGCTCTTGCGCACCGCGCGTCCCGGCCAGGGATCTCAACTGTGGATCCAAGCCATGCGGCTGCCGTCGGGCGCGGAGGGGGAGATCGGCTGGGCCGTCCGCGCCGCGGCCGAGGCCGGCGTCACGCACGTCGCGGCGTGGAGCTTCGACGGCGGGGCGCTGCTCGATTCGGCCCTTTCGGAAAATCCCGCGCGGGTCTGGGCGGAGACGTCTAAAGTGTTTTCGATCCTAAAGGGGACATGACGATGTTTTCGACGGAACCTAAGATGCTCATCGTGGGACCCGGCGCCCTGGGAGGGCTCTTCGCGGCGCGGATCGGCCGCCGGCGACACGGCGTTTACCTCCTGGACCACCGGGAAGATCGCGCCGCCAAACTCCAAGAGAGCGGCCTCCACGTCACCGGCGCGACGCTCGCGGATTGGACGCTTCCCCCCGGCCGCGCGAGCACCCGGGCCGCCGGATGGCCCGTCATGGACGTCGTCTTCTTCTTCGTGAAAGCGCCGATGTTCGCCGCGGCGTGGAAGGAAGCTCTCCCCGTGATCGGTCCCGAGACCGCCCTCGTAGTCTTTCCCGAGGCCGTGGACTTGTCGGCGCTGAAAAAGCGTTCGAGGCAACTCATCGTCGCCTTGACCGACGACCGGGCCCGCATGGAGGGTATGGGCCGCGTGTTCCATGAGTCGACGGGCGATACCCGGCTCGATGGTACCGCGTCGCAGGCCAAAGCCGTCGCGGGAATTTTGAAAGAAGCCGGGATTCCCGTCGTGTTGGACAAAAAAATCCGTGAATTGCGCTGGGTCACCCTCCTGGCCCAAGTGTGCGTTGACGTGCCGACGGCTCTGGCCGACGCGCCCCAAAAAAGTTTATTGGAGCCGCCCTTGTCGGTCCTGGGGGACCGGTTGATGTTGGAGTGCGTGGCGCTGGCCAAAGCATTGAAGCGCCCCGTTTCGGCCGCCGCCCTGAAAACGAGGAGAGACGCCCTCATCGCCAAGGCCCCCGACGCCAAAAGCCCCCTGGGCCGGGACCTTTTGCGCGGTCGTCCGACGGAAAGAGCCGCTCTTTTGGATCCGCTGCTGGCCGCGGGAAAAGATAAAGCGCCGCTCCTGGCCGACATGGACCGTCTGCTCCGCCGGCTGGAAAAAGAGGGCCCGATCCCGTGAAGATTTTTCACCTTCTCAATCCGTCCCGGAAGAACGCGGCCAAGGTCCGATCCCTCGCCGAAGCGCGGCACCTGTCGGCTCCCTGGGCTTGGGTCGCCCGCGAGCACCCCGAGCATACGGAGACCCTCGTCGAGTGGGCTTTGAATGAAGGCGTCCAACGCTTGGTGGTGTGGGGTGGCGACGGCACGATCCACCGCGTGGTCGAAGTTTTATGGAAACGGAAGGCGCTCAGTAAAATGGAATTGGCGTTGGTCCCCGCCGGCACCTGCAACGACTTGGCGAGGCGGATGGGTTTGCGTTTTGAGGAATGGATGTCCTGGCAGGCCGACGAGCCCCAGGGCCGGCGGGCGTCCATGGCGTTGGGCGTGCTGACCACCGGAGGCCGCGCCAACGTTTTCGTCAACAACGCCGGGTTCGGCCGCCCCAAGGCCTCTTTCGACCGCAAGGACCCTCCCTGGCGGACGATCTTCTCCTTTTCGCCGATACCGGTTCTGGCCCGTTGGGGTTCGGGAGAATTGCGGGGCGTGTATTACATGGGGCTCTTTTGCCTCGGGCCGTATTTTTCCGGAGGGCTTCACTTCGAGCCCGAGCCCAGCCCCGAGCGGGGGGAAATCCGGACCTATTTAATTCCCGCCCGTTCCAAGCCGCGACTCGCGGCCCGCCTCCTCGCCGGAAGGTTCGGTTATCCCCTGGCCGATTCCAAGATCACGGTGTTTTCCTCCGGCCATTTTTCACTCACCACCGAGGTCCCCGTTTGGCCTCAAGTGGACGGAGAACCTCCCGCCGAAAGCGGTGTGACGGCCATGGAAGTCTCGGTCCCGTCGGAAAAATGGTCTCTCTGGGTCCCGTCCTAACCATGGAACTCTTCTCACCCGATCTATTCGCCGCGCCCAAGAAAGAGTCTCCCAACCCCCGCGCCTATTTGGATATTGAGACGGATTACGACCAGTGGATCACCGTCGTCGGAATCTACCGCCCCGACCTGGGCCACAAGCAATGGGTCCGTCCCGACCTGAAGGCCGACGAGATGAAAGCGTTCCTGGACGGCGTCGAGACGGTCTTCACCTATAACGGCGCCCGCTTCGACCTGCCCATCGTCCGGGACCAGCTGAAGCTGGACGTCGAGAAACTATTTAAACACCACGACCTAATGTATNNCATCGCGACACCGAAGGCTTGACCGGCGTCGACGCCCTGAAGTTGTGGGAGAAATTTTCGACGGAGAGGGACGCGGAGGCGCTGGAGCTGTTGTTGCGGTACAACCGGGAGGACGTGGAGAATTTGGAGTCGCTGGCCCGAAAGCTGGGCGTCATCAAGATGGTTTAAAGAATCGCTGTCATTGCGAGGAACGATCTTTGTGACGAAGCAATCGCATTTGACTCGATATAAAGTCG
>PMLF01000254.1:9618-10478 GCA_003158755.1 Elusimicrobiota bacterium
TCCCGGAAAATCCCCTCCTTCAAAACGCCTCACGGGGACCCCGGTGAGTCAAAAGATTTTTCATTGTGGGGCTGCCATCCATTTTTAGGGGACGTTGAAAACTAAACAACTAACTTGGCGAGCGGCGTCTTGACTTGCCCTTATTTACACGTATAATTAAGTTGAGCATACGTATGATTGAGGATCGCTTATGAAGGTCAAGCTTACGTTGACGGTGGATCGGGATCTCTTGCCTGTCGCCAAGCGGTGCGCCCGGCGGCGGGGGCGGTCGTTGTCGGATTTGGTGGGGGAGGCGCTTCAGCACCTTACTCAGGCCCCGGAAGGGCCTTCGTTTTCCGAAAAATGGCGGGGCAAGCTTCGGGCCGCCGGCCTTAACACCGAACGCTATCGGCATTTGGCTAAGAAATATCTGTGATCGTGCTGGTCGACACCGACGTCTTGTTGGACGTGGCGTTGGAACGGTCCGACCACGTCAAAGCCTCCGCCGAACTACTGGACGCATTGCAAAATGAGCCCGGTACGGGGCTCGTGGTATGGCACACCCTGGCCAATTTCTATTATATGACCCGAGAGTCCCTCGGGGATTCAAAGGCCCGCGCCTTTCTCAAAGACCTTCTCGCTTTTTTGAGAGTGGCGCCGACGCGGACGGAAGATGCTTTGCGGGCGGCGAACCTGGCCTTCTCCGACTTTGAGGACGCCCTTCAAGCGGCCGCGGCCATGGCCGGGGGGGCCGACGTCATCGCCACTCGGAATCTCCGGGACTATAAGGCCTCTCCCGTTCCCGCGCTCTCTCCCCAGGCCGTTTTGAAGAAACTGAAAAGTTAGTAAGCGTTCAGGGAGTCAGTTGCGAAATGGACGGG
>PMLF01000236.1 GCA_003158755.1 Elusimicrobiota bacterium
GGACCCCCCTTTTTCAAAGGGGGGTCACCAATTTTGCAACAGTCTCTTTAGATGCTTTTCTCCCTTCCTGTGCAAAAAAGGGAGGGGGGAGGTAAGCCTTTACGGAAACTGGACCCGCAATCCGAGTGATGCGGCCCAGTGGTTCGCGGCGACCAAACCGCCGACGTTGATCTTGAAGAAGGGCGCCGGGGAAAGCTCCAGACCCGCCAACCCGTGAGCTACCGTCTCCTTNNGCCTTGGCCGACCCTTTGACGGAGACGTTGGCCAGGCCTCCCGGCACGGTGTCGCTGATGACGTCGACGCCCACGGTGGTATCCGTTTTTCCCATCATCTTGCTGACGCCCACGCCGACGAAGGGGGTGATGATGAAGAACTTCTTACTCACCACCGCTCGGGCCGTGACGGCGCCCACGTTCCAGGTGGATTTCCAGGAAGTGTTCGCGTTCAAATTCCCGCCGGCGATCGGCGCGTTATAATTTCCGGTGCGGGTGATGTCGCCCGACGCCCGGTCGTAGCCCAAAGACACGGACAAGTCGGGCATCGCCACGCCCGTCAATCCGCCGCCCAAAAGACGCTTGCGGACTTCGACGCCGTACACTTTGTTCGTGAACTTTGTCTTGGCGCCGCCGTTGGTCAAATCCAGGCTGGCCGCGCCGCCCTTCGCGCCCACGTCCCAGCCGCCGGGTAAACCCGCCTTGGCGTGAAGGACTCCGATGGGAGCCGCGATCATTTTTGGTATGTCGAACTGACTGGTCTCCAAGGTATTCAAAGGTAGAGCGCGAAACCCATTCACGTCAAGTTTGGTGGCCGCCACCCCCCCCGCAACACCGACTTCCACCCCCGGAAAGCCCACGGTGTTCCCCGGCAAAAAGTGGGTGCTGGCGGCTTGAAAAGCCATCAAATCCCCCACCTCTTTGCTGAACCAATTAGCGATTTGTGCGGAATCGGACGTCAAATCAGCACAAAACGAAACTTGGTTCAATAACGGCAACCCCAACAGCACAATAAGCCCGTAAACCCATTTATTTCGCATTTTTCTGACCTCCCATTACAGTTTATCCACAATCTTTTCCACAAAAGACACAAAAGCTACTGATTTCTATACCAGATTATGCGCAAACCCTCCAGGGTCAAGTGAGGTACAACCGCCTTAAGACCCGGCACGGAAGAGGCCCACAAACCAGCCAGGCCGCCGGTGGCTAAAACGACCGGTTTTCCCCCCATTTCCGCCCGCAAACGGCGGACGAGCTCCGACACCAGTCCTACGTAACCATAATAAAGGCCGGACGCCAAGCTGTCCTGGGTGGTGCGTCCGATGACGGCGGCGGGGCGTCGTATGTTTTCGAGCAACGGCAATTTGGCCGTGCCCCGGAAGAGGGCTTCGGCGGCCATGCGCGGACCGGGAACGATGACCCCGCCGAGGTAGGCGCCCCGGCGATCCACGCAATCCACCGTGGTCGCGGTGCCGAAGTCCACGACTAGGCAGGCGCCCTTGACCCGGGCATAGGCGGCCGCGGCGTTCACCAGCCGGTCCGCCCCGACGTCGGTCGGCGGGTGATAGAGGTTCCGTACTCCGGTTCGAACGCCGGGTCCGACGAAGAGGGGAACGATTCCGAAATAGTCTTGGACGGCGTCCCGCAAGGCGGGATCGAGGGAAGGGACGACGCTGGCCACCACCGCGCCTTTGACGTGGGAGGGCGAAAGCCGGGAAGATTGGAAAAGGGAGAGGATTTGGGAACCGAGCTCGTCGGAGGTGGCGTCCCGTCGGGTGGGCAACCTCCAACAACGTTCCGGCCCCGGCCCGGGAAGAGGCTTCGCGGGCGGGTATAAACCGAGGGTAACGTTGGTGTTGCCGACGTCGATGACGAGGAGCATGGGAGGAACCGTTGGTTCCAGCCCGCAGTTTATCAAATCAGGCGAGGACGGGTTGGGCGCTGCCCGGGATCGGTTCCGCCTGGACGACGCGCTCCAAGGCATCCCGGAACAATTCGTAGTGATCGTGGAAGACCATCACCTTCGACAAACGTCCGAAGCTCTTTTCAGTGATCATGAGGTACTTATGGCCGTTCTTCGTGATGCGGCACTCGACGATGTAGGTGCGCTTCCCGCACTGAATCGTTTCAACGCTCATGACGGACTCCCGTGCTACGAATTTGCCGCCTCCGCCCGTCGGTTGACGGATTAGGAGGAAACAACCCCTGACTTCTTTAAAACGGCGACCAACTCTTGAACGGACGCGGCCGATTTGGCCAGGGCCGCCTTCTCTTCTTCGTGGAGCCGAAGCTCCATCACCGGACCGGCGCCCTCGGCGCCGAGCTTGACCGGAACTCCCAAGAAAATATCTTTGAACCCATACTCTCCTTCCAAGAATACGGAGCAGGGGAGGATGCGGTTCTTATCCATCAAAATGGAATCCACCATGCGCGCCGCCGCGGCGGAAGGCGCGTAATAGGCGGACCCCGTTTTCAAGAGCTTCACAATTTCGGCGCCGCCGTCCCGGGTTCGCTGAACGATGGCGTCCAACCGGCCTTTTTCCAACAACTCCGTCACGGGCACTCCCGCGCAGGTCGTGTACCGGGTGATGGGGACCATCGTGTCGCCGTGGCCGCCCAGGACCATGGGCCGGATTTCCTCGACGGAAACGTGGAGTTCTTCGGCCAGGAAACAGGCGAAACGGGCCGAATCCAGGACCCCCGCCATGCCGATCACGCGATTCCGGGGGAAACCGGTGGTACGGAGGGCCACATGGCACATGGCGTCCAAAGGGTTGGAAACGATGATGAGGATCGTTTGGGGAGAAGCTTCCGCTATCCGTTCGGAGACCGACTTAACGATGCCCGCGTTGGTGTTGAGGAGGTCGTCGCGGCTCATCCCGGGCTTTCTCGGGATTCCCGCCGTGATGACCACGATGTCCGATCCCTTGGTGGGACCGTAATCGACGGCGCCCGTTATCCGGCTGTCATACCCATCGATGGGCCCGGCCTGCGAAATATCCAGGGCCTTCCCGGCGGGCATCCCCTCGGTTTGAGGCACGTCCACGAGGACAACGTCGGCCGAATCCCTCTCGGCCAGCCTTTGGGCCAAAGTGGCCCCCACGTTGCCCGCGCCCACGACGGTAACTTTCTTGCGCATGTCTCCCCTCGACATTCCCGCACCCGACGCCTTTTTCCCCAAAGGGAACAAATGATAAGAAGGCGTCGTATGCTGAGTTTACTAACTTTTGGAATTTGACACAAGTCTAAAGACGCCCGCGGCGCCCCCGGCGGCCATGACGAGACAAAGGAGTTGTCCCATCGTCAAGGATCCCAGGACGTACCCCAGCTGCGCGTCGGGCTCCCGGAACCATTCGAGGACGAATCGGATGGACCCATAGCCGGCGACGTAGGCCGCCAGCATCACCCCCGTCGGACGCGGCCGGCGCGAAACCCAGGACAACACCGCTCCCAGGAAAAGGCCCTCGAAGAGGGCCTCGTACAGCTGGGAGGGATGGCGAAGGAGTCCGGAGGGATCCGTCGGGAAATACATGCCCCACGGTTTTGAGGTGGCCCGGCCATAAAGCTCTCCGTTCAGGAAATTCCCCAGGCGGCCGAAGGTGTATCCGAAAGGCGCGGCGCAGGCCAGCACGTCCCCCAGCTTCCAAGGGCTCAACCGCCGCCGACGGCAAAACAAGACGCCCGCGAGGACCGCTCCGGCGAGGCCGCCGTGATAGGACAAACCCCGTATCCCCGTGAAAACGAAAGAACCGTTTTCCCACCGGAAGGGGAGGACGATCTCCCAGGGAAAGGAAAGGTAATAACGCAGGTCGTAAAAGAGGACGTACCCCGCGCGGGCGCCGACGACCACGCCTAAAACGATCCACGGCATTACCGCTTCGAAGGCGTCCATCGGGAAAAGGGAAGGATCCCGCCGCAAACGCCGGCGAGCCAAGCCGTAGGCCGTGGCGAGGGCGGCGATGTACATCAAGCTGTACCATTGAAGGGTGAACGGTCCCAGACGAAAAAGGACCGGATCGATCCGGGAAGGCCAGTGGGACCAATCGATGGATTGAAGGAAGGAACTCATGGCCGCTAAGACAAGCAGTCATACCGGCGAAAGCCGGTATCCAGGACTTGAAACGGCCGCTTAAAATGCGGTTTTACTTCCTGGACCCCGGCTTTCGCCGGGGTGACGACCCTTATTGTCACGGTTTCTTGAGTTATCTTAGCGACCATGGGAAGGAACTCATTCGACCGGGAGGGACTTGATTCGCTCGACCATGGAAAAGAACCCGTTCCGGCGGTTCGGGCTGATGTGGTTCTCCAGGTCGAGCCGCTTAAAAATATCCTGAACGTCGACGGCGGATATCCCGGAACGGGGCTTGCCGGCATACGCCATATGGAGGATGGCGGCCAACCCTTTGACCAGGCTGGAATCGCTTTCCACCCAAAAATCGAAGGGGTCGGAGGTTTTCACGGCCATCCACACTTGGCTCATGCAGCCGCGAACCTTGTTCTCCTCGGTCAGGCGATCGTTGGGATAAGGCGGCAAAGCGCGACCCATTTCGATGAGGGCCCGGTACCGGTCCTCCCATTCGGGAAGGGCCTGGAACGTTTCGATCAGGTCTTCAAGGGTCATGACACTTGTTTTTCGGGAACGGGGGAAACGAAGGGCCGGCGGGCCAGGAGTTTATCCCACGTCGAGGGGTCGGGCCAATCCGCCTTGATGCCGTCGGAAAATACGACGCTTTTCAAGGGGATCCGCCCCATGGAACGGCCGACGGCGTCTTTCCGGAAACACCGGGCGTAGCCCGTGGCCGTCTCGTGCAGGATCACGGAGTGGACCTTCGCCGCCCCGTCGCCGTTGACGCGGCGGGTGTTGCGGAGGACGGCGTCGGCCAGGAGGAAAAGCACGCGGGAAAGCTGTTCCGCCGTGGGAGAGACGGGCAGGGAGATCCAACGGCGGCTGAACTTCTTCACGGAGTCTTGAAACTCTTTTTGATCCCGGTTCCAAAACAGGAAGGCGTGGTCGAAAGAGTCGAAGAGGTCGCGGAGGGGTCCCTTCAAGAGGCCGAAGTCGTACACCATCTGCCCCGCGTCCAACCGGGAGGCCTCGAGGAAAAGCTCGACCTTGAAACTGTGGCCGTGCAGGGAATACTTGCACCGTTCCGACGAGCAATTCCGGACGATGTGGGAGGCTTCGAAAGAAAATAGTTTACGGATGATCATGGGAACGCCTATGGGTCTTTCGTAGGGGCGGGTCTAAGACCCGCCCCCAATTTAGCCCGAATACTTGTAACCGGTCAGGGAGCTCATCCTTACCCACCTCTTTGTTCCCCCCCTTTGAAAAAGGGGGGTTAGGGGGGATTTGGTTTTTTGAGCATG
>PMLF01000351.1 GCA_003158755.1 Elusimicrobiota bacterium
GCGTGGCCGTCGCCGTAGGGGTTGACGGCGTTGGCCATCTTGCGGAAAAGTTTCCGGTCCTCCAGGAGGGCGGAGATCCACCGACGAACATTGACGGCCTCGGTTCCGACCAACCGCACCGTCCCCGCCGCCACGGCCTCCGGCCGTTCCGTCACCTTCCGGAAAACCAGCACGGGCTTGCCCAGGGACGGCGCCTCTTCCTGCAACCCGCCCGAATCGGTCACCACGAAAAGCGCTTCCCGGAGAAATACGATGAAATCCCCGTAATCCAGAGGGGGAAGCAAGTGAACGTTGGGCAAATCGCTTAATAGGGTTTTCGCCATGCCTTTCACGTTGGGGTTGGGATGAACGGGGTAAACGAAGTGAACGTCCGGACGGCTCTTAGCGGCGTCCTTCACCGCCAGGAAAAGACCTCGCAGAGGCGCCCCGAAGTTTTCCCGACGGTGGGCCGTCAAAAGCACGAACGGGTGATCCCCCAGTTTCGAAGCGGCCGCCGCCAGGTGCCCCGGTGGAAAAGGAAAACGGGCTTCCCCGCCGCGCCGGCGCCGACGGAAACCGGCCAATCCCATTTGCAGCGCGTCGATGCCGGTATTGCCCGTCACGAATATATTCTTGGAGGATATGTTTTCGCGGAGCAGGTTCCGGCGGGCCGACGGAGTGGGGGCGAAATGGAGCGTGGACAATCCGTCGATCAAGCGCCGGTTGGCCTCTTCGGGAAAGGGGTTGCGAAGATCGTAGGACCGAAGCCCCGCTTCGACGTGGCCGACGGGGATTTGGCGATAGAATGCCGCCAAAGCGCCCACGAAAGCGGTCGTCGTGTCCCCTTGGACCAACACCAAGTCGGGACGAGCCACTTTCAACACGGCGTCCATCTTATCCAAAATGGCGAGGGTGACCCCCGTCAACGTCTGGCCGGTCCGCATCACGTCCAGGTCCCACCGCGGCCGGATCCGGAACAACCGGAGGACCTGGTCGAGCATGTCCCGGTGCTGCCCCGTGACGGCCACCCGGGTCTGAAACTCGCCGGGGAATTCCTCCAGCTTCCGGACGACGGGAGCCATCTTGATGGCCTCCGGGCGGNNGGAGGGTGAGGGAGGGGTAGAGGTCCTGCTTCGACGGGGAAGACTCTACCTCCCCTGAGTCCCCTCCTTACAAAGGAGGGGAAAAAACAAGATTACCGTCGATATTTAAAGAGAAAATCCCGCCTTTTTGGCGTCGTCGTAAAACATCTTGACGGTGTCGAGGGAAAGCTCCGCCAGGTCCTTGCCGATCATGGGAAGCTTCTTGAGGATGTCCAGCGTGACCGTGATGACCTGGCAGCCCATCTCGTCGGCTTGGACCAAATTGAGGAGTTCCCGGGGGCTGGCCCAGAGCAGCTTCGCCTTGGGCAGGGACTTGAGGATTTGGAGGGACTCCTTCATGATCGGCAAAGGGTCCCGTCCCGTGTCGGCGATGCGGCCCGCGAAGACCGAAACCACCGCCGGGACGTCTTTTTCGAGGGCGGCGGCCACGTCCTTCACTTGTTGGACGGTCAAGATCGCCGTGACGTTGAGCTTTACGCCCGCCTTCGCCAAGCGCTTGACCAGCGGACAGGCGGATTCCCCCCGGGTGTTGGTGATGGGGATCTTCACGAAAACGTTCTTGCCCCAGGAGTTGATCCGGTGGGCCTGCTTCTCCATCTCGTCGAACTCGTCGGAAAATACCTCGAAGGAGATGGGCAGGTCCTTAATGTCCTTCAGCACCTTTCGGGCGAAACCCTCGTAATCCGTGACGCCCGCCTTGCGCATGAGGGTGGGGTTCGTGGTAAACCCTTTGATGTAGGGCTGCTTCAAGGCGGTAAGCATGTCGTTCAAGTCGGCGCCGTCCGCATAGATTTCGATCTTCAATTTATCCGTCATGTGGAGTGTTCCCCTTTTTGATTTCGATGATTTTATCTACGGCGTCCGCCAGGGACCCGACCGTGAATTCGGGCGGGACTTTCCCCCGCTTGGCCGCCGACCGTTCGTTGACGATCACGACGGTGCGGCACCCCGCGTTCCGCCCGCACAGGACGTCCGAGTCCTGGTCGCCGACCATCCAGGAACGGGACAGGTCAAGCCCGTGCTCCCTTTGAGCTTGGAGAAGGAAAAACGGTGCGGGCTTGCGGCAAGGACAGGGGCCGGAATAGCCCGGCGTCACGCCTTTCGGGTGATGATAGCAATAATAATATTCACAAAAGACGACGCCGTTGACCTTCAGGAACGCATCCAGCCGCCGGTGGATCTCCCGGATGTTTTCAAGGGTCGTCTTCCCCTTGGCGTAGCTGGGTTGGTTGGAAACCAGGAAAAGACCGAACCCCGCCTCCGCCAACCGCCGCAGCGGTGGCAGAATCCCGTCGATGATGTGAAGATCCTCCGGAGCGTGAGGGGACTCGAACTCTTTCGTGGCCGGATTGAAGATCAGCTCGTTAAGGACGCCGTCGCGGTCCAGAAAAACGGCTTTATTCATTTGAGTCTAGAGGAATGTGAACGAAATCTTTTCGTGACCTTATCCTTTGGTTTTGAATTTCAAACCCGTAAGGCGTTTTGACTATCACCGTTTTGGCGGGAGGGAAGGCCCGTCGTGGGGTCCGATAGGCATTTGAGGACCCCACATGAGGGCCGCCGCCAAAACGGTGATAGTCAGCCGTTAGGGCGTCGTTTCTTTTGGCAACTTTTCTTTGGGTGATTATCAAAGCTTTGGT
>PMLF01000013.1 GCA_003158755.1 Elusimicrobiota bacterium
GGGGAGAGCGGCGAAAGAGGAAAAACCCCGTCCATGTGAAAAGCCACCGTGCACACCGCGCCGCTGAATCAGGCGCGGAGTGCACGGCCCGCTTTGCCCCACCCTCCCACCCCGGCCCGCCCACCCGTGAGGGAGGGCGGGGGCAAGCGAACAACCCGCCGAGCGCGAAAGGCGCGCCCGGCGGGTTGTCCATGTGAAAAAACGGCGAATGGAAGAAAGGCCCTATCGAGCGGGGCCGCGTTTGACCTTCAGGTAGTCATCAATGTGGCGGAGGATGGTTTTCTGATCTTCCGGCGGAAGCTGGTCAACGTCTTTGAGGCGTTTGAGCAAGCGCCGGTTTTTAATGAGGGGTCCATTTTCCGCGACGGGCCTTCGCCCCATGACCTGATCGATGGAGATGTCCAACGCCTTCGCGAGGCGCAGGACGATTTCGGCGGAAGGGGTTTGGATGTTCGTTTCGTAGTGGGCGATCATTCGTTGGGAAACGCCCGTCGCGCGGGCGAGGTCCCTTTGGGTCAGGCCCTTTTCTTGTCGGATGTGCGCCAAGCGTTCAGCGAATGGCGTCCTGGATTTTGCGGCTGCCGTCATATCGATCCCCGGTGAAACTTTT
The DNA here is from genome assembly GCA_003158755.1 of Elusimicrobiota bacterium. Lineage (GTDB taxonomy): Bacteria > Elusimicrobiota > Elusimicrobia > FEN-1173 > FEN-1173 > FEN-1173. The sequence goes on from PMLF01000013.1 coordinate 611, forward strand.
CCCATATTATCGCACGGGTTTAAAAAACGAATGGTTCAGGGCGTTGACACTCTAGATACACCAATGTATCATTCGGGGGTCCGGTGCGGGTGGGGGAAGGCCCTTCCGAAAAACGCGAAGAAAGTGCTTGACACCCTATCGCCGTGATCGGCCCCAGGGCCGGAGAGGAGGGCCGCATGGGCCGGAAGCGGAAAGCGCGGGAGGAAGGAGCGGAGGACGAGCCCCGGCCGTTGTGGGGGGATCACTGGAAGTTCGGGAGCTTTTGGGACGCGCTCTTCGCGATCCGGGCGCGGATCGAGACGGCGGGGCTGGCGCTCCTGGACACGGAGGCGGCGGAAACGGTCGGGGTGACGTTGCAGGACACCGCCGAGGATTTGAAGCGGCTGACGGCGGAGGCGAAACGGGAGTTGGAAGGCGAATAGGCCCGACGGGGGCCGGGAGGCGCGGATGGAATTACGGGCGGTGAGGATTTGGAAAGGATCAAACGCGGTGGAGAGCGTCCACGTCCTGGACCGCGCCGACGGAAAGAAAGAAGTGGTGATCATCCTGGCGGGCGGGGCGGAAGGGATCGCGGAGTGGATTCTGAAAGCGGCGGCGCTGCACGACGCGGAGCGTCGTCGGATGGAGGACCCCGATGGCGATTGAGACGAAGGACTTATGGCAGGGCGCGTATCTGCTGGCGGAGGGCGGCTGGCTGGACGGGTTTCATATCCGGATCAAGCCCGACGGAAAAAGGGAATACATCTTCCGGCTGACGGGGGACGGCGTGGAGGACCTGGCGCGGCGGTTCAAGGACGGGGACGCGGTGTGCAACGTGAGAAAACTTAAGACGCACGTGAGCCACTTAAAGCAGGTGATTTTCGGAGGCGACTGTTCATCGAGGGAGTAGCGAGGACGCAGGAACCAACGGGACGAAGGTCCCAAAAAACCCCACGGGGAGACATGAAATGAAAATTGATCCGTACGTGTTGGAAGCCATCAAGGGCATGGACTTGCCGAAGCTGATGCAGGGCTACGGCTTACAGTTGAAGCCCGTCGGAAAAAACGCCTACCAAACCCGCTGCCCCTTCCACGAAGACAAGACCCCAAGCCTTTCCGTCGGATACAGGAACAACAAATGGATATGGAACTGTTTCGGGCCAGGGTGCCGCGCCCACGGGAACTATCTGGACTTCCGCATGATGTACGAGAAGATTTCCTTCACGGACGCGTACCAAAAGAGCGCCGACGAATTGAAGATGGCTCCGGCCGCCCCGGCGGTGGCGAACGGCCACGCACCCGCCCCGGCGGCGGCACCGACGGGGATTCCGCGCCAGGAGGCGCTAGCCCGGGCGGTGGAGGTCTACCACACGGCGTTCATGGAGGACCGGCGCGGCGTGGAGTATATGGCGCAGCGCGGTATCAAGGACGGGGATCTATTGAAGCGGCACAAGGTGGGTTTCGTGAACGGGCGGCTTCGGCGGATGCTTCCCGACGATTCCGACCATGAGACGGTCCGCGCCTTGCGGGAGGCGGGCATCCTGAACGAGAAAGGGACGGAGCGGTTCTTTAATTGCGTCGTGTTCCCGATCTACGACGGAAACGGGGCGGTGGTGGGGCTCTACGGCCGGAACACGCGGCGGGGCGCGGCGGGCGTGTCGCACCTGTATTTGCCGGGGCCGCACCGGGGCGTATGGAACGCGGCGGCGATCAAGGCGCACGGGGATATCGTCCTGACGGAATCCATCATCGACGCCTTGAGTCTTTGCAGCGTCGGGGTGGCGAACGCGGTGCCGCTCTATGGAACGAACGGATTGACGGAGGAGCATCTGCGCCTTTTCCGCGAACACCGGACGCGGCGGGTCTTCATGTGCCTGGACAACGACGCGCCGGGGGAGCGGGCGCGGATCATCGTCGAGGAGAAGCTGACGCCGTTGGGGATCGAGGTATTGAGCTTCGACCTTCCGAAAACGTTCAAGGACCCCAACGACGCTTTGGTGAAGGGTTTCCCCGGCGAGGAGCTTCTGGTTTTGGCGCGGTGCAACAGCGTCTTGGCGACCGCGCGGAAACTGGCGGAGACGGGGAAGGCCGAGAGCGCGGCGGGGTCTACGTCGGAGCCCGCGCGGTCCGCCGGGGACGTTCGGCCCCCGGCCGCGCCAGCGCCGGAGCTTTCCGTCGAGCGGCGGGAAGACGGAATCCATTTCGCGTTCAGCGGCCGGGCCTACCGCGTGGTGGGTCTGCCCGGCAAGCGCCGGGAGCACATGCGCGTGAGCTTGAAGGTGGAGAGCGCCGGGGCGGTCCACGTGGATCACATCGACCTTTATTCCGCCAAGTCGCGGGCCGCGTTCGTCGCTTGTTGCCGTCGAATCTTCGACGCCCAGGAGGGGGAACTGCACGGCGAGCTTAACCGAATGATCCCCGAGCTTGAGCGGATGCAGGGCGCGGCGGAGGACGCCCCCGCCGGTCCGCCGCCCATGACGGAGGAGGCCCGGGCCGAGGCCCTGGCCGCGTTGCAGAGCCCGACGCTTTACGCCGACATCCTCCGCGACATGGAAACCGTGGGCTACGTCGGAGAGGAGCACAACAAGGCTATCGGGTACCTCGTCGGCGTATCGCGGAAGCTGGACGATCCTTTGTCGTGCTCGATCATCAGCCAGTCCGCCGCCGGGAAATCGGTCCTGGCGGATACCGTCGAGAAGTTGACCCCGCCGGAGGACGTGGTGTCCCTGTCCCGCGCCACGCCGCAAGCCTTCTTCTACATCGCGAAGGGCGGCATCAAGCACAAGTTGATCGTCATGGAGGAGCGGGTGGGGGCGGAGCAAGCCGACTACGCCATCCGCACCTTGCAGAGCAAAAAGAAGCTGTCGCAGGTCGTGACCATGAAGGACGAAACCACGGGGGAGATGAAATCCAAGTTCTTCGAGGTCGAGGGACCCGTGGCCTACATCGAGAGCACGACGCAGCCGCGCATCCACGAGGAGAACGCCACGCGTTGCTTTTTGATTTTCCTCGACGAGAGCCCGGAGCAGACGCGGCGCATCCACGAGCGGCAGCGGATGAGCAAGACCCTGGACGGGTTGAGGCGGAAGGGCGGGCAGGACGGCATCCTGCGCCGTCACCACAACATGCAGCGGCTTTTGAAGAACATCCCCGTGGTGATCCCGTTCGCGGACCGGCTCGACTTTCCGACGACGTGGCTTCGGACGCGGCGGGACAACTTGAGGTTCCTTAACCTCATCGTGGCCGTGACGTTCCTTCACCAGTACCAGCGCGAGGAGAAGCGCACGGAGGAGGGCGTGCCTTACATCGAAGCGACGTTTTCCGACTACGAAATCGCCTATGCCTTGGCCAAGGCCGTCATGGGCGAGAGCTTCACGGACTTGAAGAAGCCGCAACGGGAGCTTTTGCGCGCCGTCGAGGCGATGCACCCGACGGACGGCGCGGGCGGCGGCGTCACGCGCCGCCAAATCCGCGAGCGGACCGGCTTGGGCGACACACGCTTGCGGGACCTTCTGGCCGAGTTGGTCAGCCTGGAGTACCTCCGAGACGCGGCCGGAGGCGGCCAGGGCAAGACCGCCCGGTACGTCCTGGCCGAGCGGCGCGATGACGTGGAGCGGTCCCTGCCCGGCCTGACCACGCCCGAGGACCTGCGGCAAAAACTGCAATAGATCCGTTTTTCCCTTCCAACTTCGCGCACTTCGCACCCCCGGGTGCGAAGTTGGGCGCGAAGTTGATACCCCTTCACAACCAACCCTTTTCATCGAAAAACACACAACTTCGCGGAGTTCGCGGGGAAAGAGAGGCACGTCATGAATGACCAGGAGATCGGGCGCGTTCGCGCCCTGGCCGGGGAGTTCATCCGGGACCGTCGGACGGAGGGCTACGCCGACCGGACGGAGGAATACATCCAGTGGGGTGTGGGCTACTTCGCGGAGTTCTTAAAGACGCGCGACGAGGACAAGCTGGAATCCATCACGGCGGACACGATGCACAAATACCAAATGCACCTCTACAACCAACTTGGCCGACGGGGCGAGCCCTTGGGGCTGGCGAGCCAGGCGCGGGCGCTCATGTCCGTGCGGGTCCTCTTCCGCTGGCTCGTGCGGCGCGGGTACATGCTGGCCGACCCGTCGTCGGGGATATCGCTTCCCCGACGGAAAAAGCCCCTGCCGCGCGGCATCATGAGCCGCCGGGAAATCGACCGCGTTTTGAACGCGCCCAACGTGGACACGCCGCTAGGCTTGAGGGACCGCGCCATCCTTGAGCTGATGTATTCGTCGGGGCTTCGGAACAACGAGGTCCGCAGCCTTGCGATTATCGACGTGAACACGGCGGAGGGCGAGGTGCGCGTGAGAGACGGCAAGGGCGGAGTGGATCGGGTGGTGCCCTTGGGCGGGATCGCGGCCAAGTATGTGGAGCTCTATATCCGGGAAGCCCGGGCGGCGATTTTAGGGTGGCACGAGGACCCCGGCGTCCTTTTCGTCGGGCGGTTCGGCGGGAAGATGAACGCCACGACGATAAACCGTTGGATCGTGCAGCGGTTCGCGGGGCGGGCCGGGGTCAAGCATTCCGTGACGGCGCACGGCGTCCGGCACACGTGCGCCACGCACATGCTGAAAGGCCGGGCGTCCCTGCGCCACATTCAACGGCTCTTAGGTCATCGGAGTTTGGAGAGCACGCAGGTCTATTTACGCGTCGAGGTGAGCGACCTAAAACGGGAGTTGAAGCGCTGCCACCCGAGGGAACGGGCGGCGGCCAAGGGCGGCCGCCCCGAAGGGGTCCCGCAATGGAATTGATCGAGGCGCGGGACGCCTTCCTGCGGTGGTTGGAGGCCAAGGGCTACGCGCCCGGGACGGTGAGGGGGCGGGAGGTCGAACTGCGGGCGCTGATCCAATTCCTGAAAGGCCAAGCCGTCGAGGACGTGCGGGAGGTGTCGCGGGAGATGGTGGACGGGTACCAAGCGTGGATGATGAAGCGGTATTGCTGGTGGGGCGGGCGGCGGCTGGCTCGTCTGACGGTGGAGCGGCATTTGGTGGCGGCGCGGCAGCTCTTCGAGTTCCTGGCGCGGCGGGGAGAAGTGGCGATGGACCCGGCGGCGCATTTGGAATGGGCGAGGGCGCGGCCCGCGCTTCCGGCGCACATCCCGACGGAAACCGAGATGGAGGACATCTTGTCGCGGCCCGACGTCGGGACGCACCGGGGGATGAGGGACCGCGCGATCCTTGAGGTTTTCTATTCCACCGGCATCCGCCGGGCGGAGCTCGTCGCCCTGGACTTGTACGACGTGAGCCTGACCGAGGGGACGCTGACGGTGCGGCACGGGAAAGGCGACAAGGGCCGGACGCTGCCGCTCGTCGGTGAAGCCTTGGAGTTCCTGGCCCGCTACGTCCGCGAGGTCCGGCCCGCGATGGTGGGCGCGCGGTGGGTGGTGCCGGCGAGGACCGCCCGGCTCCCGGCCGATCCGGCCCGGTGGACCCCGCCCAAGAGGCGAGAGTGGCCGCTGTTCGTGGAGCCCGGCGGGCGGCGGATCACGAGCGGCACGGTCGGGCGGATGGTGCGGTGGTGCGTCCGGTCCGTCGCGCCCGGCGCGGCGATGGAGTGCCACATCCTGCGCCACGCCTTCGCCACGCACATGCTGCGCGGCGGGGCCGACGTGCAGTTGATCCAACGGATGTTGGGCCACGCGCACCTTTCCACGACGGAGATTTACACGACGGTCTTGACGGTGGACTTGAAGGCGGAACATACGCGGTGCCATCCGCGAGGAGGAAAAACGAATGAAGATCATCGAAGCGAGGGAGAAATATTTAGCGGCCTACAAGGAGAAGAAAACCGGCGAATCAGCGTACCGGGTCCAAGTGACGGTCACGCGGGAGTTCTTGGAGTTCATGAAGACGCGCCAGACGTTGGACTTGGAGCAGTTGACGACGGCGCGGGTCGAGGAGTACCGAAAGCGGCTTTTGGAGCGGGTCGTGCCGATGACGGGCAAGCCTCTAGCGCCGAAGACGGCCGGAGCGCGCCTTGTGATCGTGCGGAACTTCTTGGAACACGCGACGGAGCGCGGCTGGCTTCCGTCGAATCCGGCGAAATGGATCATCGGCGGCTTGTCCCTTTGGGGTGGCGGGGCGCAGGGGCTGACGGTGGAAGAGATGGAGCAAGTCTTGAGCAAGCCGGACGTGGATCAGTTTGACGGCTTGCGCGACCGCGCCATATTGGAGGTGATCTACGCGGCCGGGGTCCGCGCGCCCGAGGTGGCGGCCTTGGAGTTGGAGGACGTGGACATGGAAGCCGGGCGCTTGCGCGTGAAATCGTCCGTCGATGGAAAGGAGCGCGTGGCCCCGCTTACGCCGTCCGCCCGGGGGTTCCTGGGCCGGTATTTGAAGGAGGTCCGCCCGGAGTGGGCGCAGCTCCCCGGCGAAGGCCCGGCGGCCGAGCGCCGCGGCACGGCGCTATTCATCGAGCCCATGCGCGGCAACCCCTTGAACACCGGGACCGTCCAGAAGATCGTGGCCGCCGCGGTGCGCCAGGTCAACCCCAAGGCGGCCATGCCCTGCCGGGTGATCCGGGACGCCTGTATCGCCCGGCTAAGGGCCGAGGGCGCGACTTTGGAGGCGGTCCAAGCCCAACTAGGCGGGGATGAGTAAGGGAGGGAAGAAAATCATAGAATTGTCGGCATGCCGAGAGTTATCCTGGCGGTTCTATATTTGATGGGGGGACATGGCCTATGGCCGGTCCCCCCGTCTTCTTTGGTGGACCCTTCCATTGGCCAGGTTCAAACGACCCAACAAACACCCCCCATTTTTACCGTCGATAAAACGAATACAGCGCGATTTTACGAGCCTTCCGGTTTGCTCTATTCGCCCCCTAACGTAGGGAAAGAGGCGAATGGAGCAACACCCGCAGGAATGAGAAGCGGTCCCGCGCATGTTGGAGCGGAAGTAGTAAAAATGAACAGTGAGACAGCGGGACTTTGGGATCGTGTCGGGTCCGGTCTCCGGGCTCTGAACGAGAAAGTTGGGGCCGCCGGGCGGGTCCTGCTTGGCGGTGGAGACGGGGCGGGCCTCGGCCGGACGGATACACCGGGCGGCATGTGGGGAAGGATCAAAGCGGCCTTCAGCGGAGACGGCGGCGGCTCTCTCGGGGCGGCGAAGCTCTCGGAGTTGCCGCCGAGTGGTTCGTATGAAGTGGTCCCGGCGGTGGACCGGGCGACGTTGGCGGAACGCGCGGCGGGTCCGGCTCCGGACGGCGGGACGCCTCCGACCGCGTTGGGGCAGTTGGAGACGGATTTCAAAGGGCGGCCGATTGCGGGGACGACGTTCCATCCGACGGGGGAGAACGTGGGCGGTGAACCCAAATGGGCGTTGTCGTTCGGGAAGATGAAGCCGATAGACATCGCGCCGCTCATCCCCGAGGATTCATTCAACATATTTGAATCGAAGCGCGGCGGGTCCGCGTTCGGAGATACGCGGGTATTCACCGACGATAACGGCGTACACTGGCGGTACGAGATGAAGAGTCCCGATTTGTCGGTGGCGCGCGCGGACCCCGAGGCGCTGGAAGGCCATGCGTGGACGGAGAGCATCCAGAGGACGGAGAACGGCAATACCCAGTGGTTTACGGATCGCGGCACATGGAGCGACACGCGGGCGGTGATCGAACTGGACGCCTACCGTCGGAACTTGCCGGAGTGGTTGAACAAGGGCGAGGAGACAGCGACGGCGGCGGAGGCGGCCAGCCCGAAGGGCAACGGCATCCGCGCCGGGCCGGCGGTGGCGAATCCGCTTCCCGCCGACGGGCTGTATGCCCGTGTAATGGGTAAGAATGAGGTGAAGATTTTCTTAGAAGGCGGACGGGCATCTGCCACCGGGCCGGAAACGTTCTTAACGGCATTCGATGACATCAAGGGTCATGACGGCAGTTCGGCACAGTTGGCGGACAGGCTGACGCTGACCAAGTACAAAGACGGCTCGGGGTTAAGAGCCGATGTTGACACGGTCATTGTGTTCCGTCGGACGAATGTTGAAGGAATCCGGACGCCGATTGAAACGACCGAGGGCCGGGCCTGGGGGTTCAAGCAAGGAGGCCGGACGCAGGGCGGCGCGCGGGAGTGGGTCGTGGATAGTGGGACGATCCAGGAGTTGAGGGCGCAGGGGTTAGAGATCGATCAGATTTACAGCGTGGACGCTAAAGGGGTGAAGACACAATGGGAACTTGCTGCGAATCCAGACGGGACGTTCTTGGTAAAGAGTTTGTCAGCGAAGCCGTTGAGCAGCAGGAGCGGGACCTCCTCCCCCTCCTCGATCAAGTCACCTACGTTAAGTTCGGAGACGCCCTTGAACGGTGCCGAAAATGCGGCCAGCTTTGGACGAGAGGCCGACAAGGCCCCCACGACGCCCCTTACTACACCAAAATTACCGTCGGAGACGCCCGAAAGCAATTCCCCGACTTCAAAGGCTAGCGGCCACGCGTCGATAGCGGCGCTCGGGACGCTTGGCGCGTCACTTTTGTTCGTGGGCTTCCTGGGAGCTCCGAGGAACGAGGACGGGAAGCGGCTCGGGGAGCCCGGCCAGGGGACGGGGACCCCGGCGCTGGCGCAGCAACCCGGCGCAGCGCTGCCGAGCGCGGGAGCCCAGGGGATTGCCGTGTTACCGTCCAGCGCGATCCCGGCGGCGGTGCCGCAGGGGGCGGTATCCCCGCGCAAGAACGCCGTTTTTGACAGCGGGGAAGCTTCCGCCTCGCCTCTTCTGAATCCTTCCGTCGTAAAACCAGTAGAAACAACCTCCGCATCAATTCCCAATCAAACCATAAGCGCCAAGCCCGTGACCGCAGCCGGGACGGTGCTGTCCTGGACGTCCGCCGCGATCCCCGTGACGACAAGCGCCGCGTTGACCGGCGCGGCCTGGCTGGGGTCCGTGACAAATAAGGCGGAGACCAGGACCAAGGGCGCGGTGATCGACTTCGGGCGGGATACCAAGATCGTGGCGGAGTTCGCGGCGGACAAGACCATCGAGGCCGGCCAGGCTGTGCAGAAAGGATTTCAGGTGGCGGCGGAGCAGCCGGTATCCCGGAACGTGTCGGACGTGGGGGCCGCGATCACGGAGTCTTTCACGGTGACGAAGAACCCCGTCCAAGCGGTCAAGATCATCGTTGGGGTTCCGTTCAGCATCCTTTCCGGCGATATGTTCGATAGGCAGGACCTTCCAATGTTCGATAGGAATAAGGATGCCCCGGCGGCTGTATCGGTGACGGGGATGGCGTGTCGAGAGAAAGACAAGTTCGACATGGCTATGGAGGTCAACGAGGCGTTGGGGATTGAAAGGTCCGCATCCGTGACGAACTACACCCACATCAACCTTCCCCGTATCGGGAAACTGGACATTCCTCCGGGCTTGGGGGATATATTCGCCCAAATGATCGGGGATGAATTGTTCGACGCGACGGACATCGCCGCGATCCACACGGCCCAGGCGTTGCGGGAAGGGATCAAAGAAAAGGGATTTGTCCTGTCGGCCGGACACAGCCAAGGGACGCCGACGGAGCGGCGGGCGTTCGACTTGCTGAACCCGGCGGAGCGGAGCAAGGTCTACGCTTACGGGGCCGGGTCGGAGTGGTACATCGACGAGAAAAGGACGGGTGTCGCCAGCGCCTATAACGCGCGGAACATCGAGGACCCCGTTCCGGTCATCGGGATGCTTGCGGGAATGGCGGGCAACGTCCTGCCGTGGAATTGGGACCGTATCGCAGACATGGGCCGAGGGTGGCACGTCTTCGATTCGCCGCAGAACCACACGGCCGACGGAGCGCAGGGGAACAAACACGACTTCGGGGTCTATTACCCCGAGTCGTTGCGAAATTGGGTGGACGATCTTCGGAAGAAAGGGGTGTTAAGGTGAGGACGACAACATTGATGACGGCGGCGCTGGCGGGAGTCCTTTTCGCGGGTTGCGTGACACCGCGCACGGAGACGGACGTTTCCAACGATCCGGCTTATTCGTCGGTGGTCGGGAAGGAATACCGGACGAAAGGGGACTTCATCCTTTTTAAATTTAAGGACGATTCAGAGATCCAATTGGCGAAGCCCGGCGTTAATGGGGTTCCCTACCTCGACGAAGCGAAAGGGAAGAAGCTTCCCTTCGAGTATCAGGGCAATAGGGTGGTGGGGGTTCTTCCCGCCGGGGGCCAGTTCAAGGTTTCGCGGGTGATGCTCGTGCGCGGTCCGTCGGTGAGTTACGCCTATTTCGATGCGGTGATTACCGTCGGGAAAGGCTTTGAGGGCTGGAAGATCGTTCCGAGCTGGCTTGGCGGGGGCGGCTTGCATCCGAAGTTCAAGCCGGAGTTGGTGGAGGAAGTCCCGGCGGCGGGGAAGTAGGTGACCGCCAATGAAGTCCGGGAGACGGCGGATTGGTCGTCGTATGGCGTCGTGACGTGGACGCGGCGTGATCCGGTCAGCCTGGACAACGATCCG
>PMLF01000277.1 GCA_003158755.1 Elusimicrobiota bacterium
GATCCGGACCAGGGACGAGGTCCGGGACATCGCCTCCTTCATGCTTCAGGAATGCGTGACCATCCCGTCGGCCGTCGTCCTCCGTTCCCGCTGTTTCCGGGAAGCGGGCCTGTTCGACGAATCGTTGCGGTTCGCCGAAGACTTGGACATGTGGCTGAGGGTTTCCTTCCGGTCCCGGATCGCCTTCTTGCCCGAGGTCCTGGCGAAACGGCGACTCCACGGAGGAAACGCTTCGAACTCGCTGTTGAACGTTTCGTTGGGGATATTGAACGTCGTCGACAAGTTGAAGCGGGAAAGGCCGGATTTCCTCAGAGCCCATTGGAACGAAATACGGGGCCCCATCGCTTGGCGCCACGATGAGGCGGGTTACCATTATCTTTCCCGGAAAGAATTCGACAAAGCCCTCGGGCACTTCCGCTCCAGCATCGGATGCCGGTTCAGTCTTAGGAGCCTCTACTACCTTTGGCTCTCCCTCCTCGGTCGATGGGTCGGGGAAAAACGCTACACGAGGCTTCAACAATTGAAACAAAACCTATGACGATGAAGATTTTAGGGAAAGAGGATTGCCGGGAGGCGTGGGACGCCGTCGCGAAAGGCTGCGATGCGGCCACCTTTTTCCATACGCCGCTCTGGTCCGATATTTTGACCGCCACGTTTCCGGAAAGGTATTCGAACGCGACGATGGCTTTCGAGTTCGGCGCGGGCGACGTCGTGGTTTTTCCGATGGTAGAAACCGGACGGGAACTCCGGGGATTCTTCCGGCACTTGGAATCCAACGAACCGGGCGTTTACGGAGGATTCCTTTCCTCGGGAGATCTGACGGAAGAAAAGATCGGGCGGATATTGCGCTATCTTCAAACCGGACGGACCGCGAACCTTTTCGTCTTCGGCAACCCCCACGCGGAATTGGACCGGTATTTCGGGGATTGGCTCCGCCGGGAGAATTTCACCCACCTTTTCAACCTGGACGACTATCCAACCGAGCAGGACCTCCTGAACACCTATCCCACCGGCACGAGGAGCCGGGTCAAGAAATCGAAGGACGCCGGATTCGTCTTGGAAAAGGCCCGCTCCCGCGAGGACCTCAACGACTTCTTCTCCATATACCAAAGCGCCATGAACCGCTGGGGCGCCAAAGCGTCCAACGCCTACCCGATACAACTCTTCGATAACATCCTCCGGATGGCGCCCGAGAACGCCGTCCTATGGCTCCTCAAGGACGGGCGCAAAACGATCGCGGGGGCCCTCAACTTCTATTACCAGCGCCGCTGCTACGGATGGCACGCCTCTTCCCTCTCGGACTATTTCAAGTTCGGGATCAACAATTTCTTCATCCACCGCATGGTTTGGGAAGCGAAGGGGAGAGGCACCAAGGTGTTCGACTGCCATCCCAGCGGGGGGCACGAAGGCGCCGCGGCGTTCAAGGACAACTGCGGGGCCAAACGGAAATATTTCAATTCCTATGAATGGAACGGAGGCGCCGTCTACCGCGCGTACCAAAGACTTCGTTCCGACAACCCTTTGAAAACGTTGGAACGGGCGTGACCTTATTTTCCGTCGATGAATATCCCCTCCCCCGCTTTTATGCCGCAAAACGGCCGGGTGGAAAAATGTCAGTAGATCGCGGCGAGCCTCCGTTCCCGATTTGGAGCGTTGTTTGGATAATCAGGGTGGAAAAAATAGGAGGCTTCTCTTGAATCCAAACGCCGCAACGCTCAGCCGCATCCTCTTTCCGACGGTACCCGAGACCCGGACGTCGGAGGATATTTTTTCGGAATTGATCCATCGCCACGGCGATCGGATTTACAACTTCGCTTACCGCCTCTCCGGCAACGATTCCGACGCCCGGGACCTCGTCCAGGAAGCCTTGCTCCGCGCCTTCAAGCACCTGGGCCGCTATGACCCGACCAAACCCTTCGCCAGCTGGGTCATGGGAATCCTCCGCAACGCTTTCGTGGACGGGACGCGACGGTACGAGCGCCGGCACGTTGTCTCCCTCCACGCGCCCTCTCCCACCGAGGAAGGGGACTGGACCGAGCTGCTGCCCGGGAACGATCCCAACCCGTCCGAGGAGGTCTCCCGCCGGGAGGACGGTAAGTTCATCCGGGACGCCCTTGCGACCCTGCCGGAGGAATACCGCGCCGCGGTCGCCCTCTGCGACATGGAAGGGCTCTCCTACGGCCAAATCGCCCGCGTGATGGACTGCCCCCTCGGAACCGTCCGCTCCCGCATCCACAACGGCCGGGTCCGACTGAGGGCTTACGTCGAGAGGAAAGAGAAGGCGGCCTTCGTGCCGACCACCTATTTGATGCCCGCCCTGCAACCGGCGTGACGCCGGAGGCCCGGCATCCCGAGAAAGCCATCGTTGATTGGTATAATTTGCAGCGGACCCCCGGCCATCGATCCGGGAGAAACGCCGCAAAAGGTCGACGATGTCCTATAAATTATTGTTGGTCGACGACGATCCGGACTTCCTCGATGAATTCGGGGAAAGCCTGGAGGAATACGCCGTTCAAAAGGCCTCCAGCGGGGAGGAGGCTCTGCGGATCCTGAGGAGTCCCAACGACGTCGACGCGGTGCTTCTGGACGAGATGATGCCGGGCATGCGGGGAACGGAAGTCCTCCAGGAGATACGGAAGATCAACCCCGACATCGGCATCATCATCCTGACGGGACACAGCACGAAAGAGGTCGCCATCAAAGCCCTCCAGGGTCGGGCGGACGACTACCTTGAGAAGCCCTGCCGCGTCGAGAAGGCGGCGGAAGTCATCCGCAACGTTTTGGAGAGGAGAGGCGTCGACGGCACCGTGGACGACGGCTCGACGGACGGCAAGGTCGAGCGGGCGTTGGAGCTGATCCGCCGCCATTGGGACAAGAAGACGAGCCTGTCGGACGTCGCCGGCGCGGTGTGCCTCAGCCCGAAGTACCTGAGCCGCGTCTTCAAGGAGAAATCCGGCTTCGACTTCGGCGAGTTCCGGACGAAGGTCAAAATCGATCACGCCAAGAGGCTGCTGGTAGAAACTCGGGACAACATCGGGCAGATTTCCCGCCGGCTGGGATACGAAACCGCGGAGTCGTTCGTGCGGATGTTCAAAAAAGTTACGTCGATGACGCCCACGGAATACCGGGGCAAAACGGGTAGGAACAAGGTCCGCCGATAAAATCAGAGGGTTATTTTCTTGCGAGGGAGGGGGCTTTCATCATGGCGAACACGTCCAACGGTCAAGGGGGTCGATTGAGGCGCATTCTTATCATTGACGACGACAGGGACCTTTGCGAAGAAACGGCGGAGATCTTGTCGGACGAAGGGCATAAGGTGGAAACGTTTTCGGACCCGGTCAAGGGGCTGGAAGCGGTGAAGGAAGACCGTTTCGACCTCCTCCTTTTGGATATTAAGATGCCCGGGCTCAGCGGGTTGGAAATCCTCAAAACCCTGAGGAGCGAAGGCCGCAAGATCCCCGTGCTGATCATCACCGGAAACCCCTTGAAAAATCTCGGGCACTCCGGAGACTCGAACGACGAGGAACAACGCGTGTTGAGAACGGCCGACGGGATCATCGGCAAACCCTTCGACGTGCCGGAGATGCTCTCCCAAATCAAGAAAATCCTCCCTCAAGAATAACCTCAGGAAGAAGCGGCGCGCTCCCCGACGGCTTTTCCCTTGGAACCGGAAGGCGCCTCCGCCCGAGGCAGGGCCACCGTGACGACCGTCCCCTTCCCCTTTTCGCTCTCAAACTCGATTTTCCCATGATGCTGGACGATGATCTGGCGGCACACCGCGAGCCCCAGCCCCGTGCCGTGGGTCTTGGTCGAATAGAAAGGCTCGAAGACCCTCTTCAGGTCCTCCTTCTCGATGCCCACCCCGTTGTCGATGAACCGGAACACCACGGGACCGTCTCCCTCCACCGAAGCGGCGACTTTCAACTTCCCCGTCCCGTCGGAAACGGCGTCCCCGGCGTTGGCCAGGAGGTTGTCGAAGACCTCCTTGATTTGGCCGGGATCCACCTTCGCGTAAACGCCCTTAAGGGCTTTAAGGTCGAGGCGGACCGACACCTTCCTCTTTTCGAGAGGACCTTTGACGAAGGAAACGGACTCCCGGAGGATTCGATCCACCCGCACGCCTTCAAACCAAGGGGTCCGTATCCGGGAATAGAACAGGAGGTTGTTAATGATCTGTTCGGCCGACCCGGTCTTTTTCTCGATGGTGTCCACGTGCTTCCCGACGCGGGGGTCGCGGCTCTTCTTGCGGAGGTTATAGGCCGCGAGGCGGATGACCGCCAGAGGGTTGCGCAGCTCGTGGGCCACCGTGGCGGCGAGAGCGCCGATATCGGAGAGGCGTTTTGATTTTTCCAGTTCCGCCTGGGCGTCGACCAACTGCCGGGTCCGTTCTCCGACCTGACGCTCGAACGCCTCCTTGTCCCGCTTCAACACCTCCTCGGCCTGCTTGCGCTCCGTGATGTCCTGCCCCTGGGCGATGGTGGCGAGGAGAGTTTTTCCGTCCTCCGCGTAGACGTTCGCCGAGTTCCAAAGCGCGATCCGGACGTCCCCGCTACGGAGGAGGATCGGGATTTCCACGGCGTCCCAGGATTCCCCGCTCAACGTACGGCGGATTTTGCCCAGAGACTCCTTCCGGCTCGACTCCGGGAACAACCGGCTCAAGTCGCCGCCGATAACCTCCGAGGCCTCGAATTCCGAAAGGTATTCGAAGGCATGGTTGAACCGGGTGATCTTGAAATCCGCGTCCCAACAGACGATGGGGGCGTTGGCGTGGTCGAACAGTTTTTCAAGGTAATCCCGCGTCCGTTTCAGTTCCTCCTCGACCCGGCGGCGTTCGGTGACGTCTTCCTTGACGGCCACGTAATGGGTGACGACGCCTTGGGCGTCGAAAACGGGGGCGATCTCGGCATGCTCCCAGAAAAGCTCGCCGTTTTTCTTTTTGTTGCAAATCTGCCCCCGCCAGACGTTTCCGGCGGCCAGGGTGGACCACATCCCCTCATAGAACTCGGGGGGGTGCGCGCCCGATTTGAGGACGCGCGGGTTACCGCCCAATACCTCCGAGGCGCCGTATCCCGTGATCCTTTCGAACGCCGGGTTGACGTATTCGACGACGCCCCGGGTGTCCGTGATGACCACCGTCATGGGACTGTGTTCGACGGCCCGGGAGAGCTTGCGGAAGTCCTCCTCCGCCTTCGCCTTGTCCACCCGCAGCCGGATCGCCGATATTCCGTAGGACAGGTCGTCGGCCAATTCGGACAACAACGCCGACTCCTCTTCCGAGAAGGAATCCGGCGTTTTGGAATAGATCGTGACGGCGCCGAAGGTCTTGCCGCTGGAGATCAAGGGAAGCGCGAGGGAACAGGCGTATCCCCGCCGGACCGCCTCCTCCCGCCAGGGACCAAAGGCCGGGTCGGTGAGCATGTTCCGGCAGCCGCAGGTCTTTCCCGTCCGGATGGCCGCGCCCGTGGGCCCGCGGCCGCGCTCGACATCGGCCCAGGTGATTTTCAACGATTCGAGGTAGGTTTTCTCGAACCCCGAGTAGGCGACGGGCCGGACCGCCTTCTCCGCGTCCTCCTCGGCGAAACCGATCCACACCATGGGATACCCGCAATCCTCGACGATAATCCGGCAGACTTCGTTCAGATATTCGGTTTCATCAATCGCGCGCATCATCGCGTGGCTGCTGTTGATGTGCGCTTGGAGCGTTCGATTGACCTGGCGCAGCTCGGTTTCCTTTTTCCGACGGTCGGAAACGTCGACGGAAAGGATGAAGATGCCTTCCTCGACGGGTTGAACGCTGAGGGCGAAGGAACCCGTGGAACCGTCGGGATAGGAGAAATCGTTCTCCAAGCGCTGAGGAGTCCGTTTCTCCATGCACTCTTTCAGCCGGGCGAACATCGGGGTTTGTTCGATCCCGGGATATTTCTCCATCATCGTCCGGCCCAAGAGTTCCTCTTTGGGGAAACGGCCATGTTTTTCGGCCGCGGCGTTGACAAAAAGGTACCGCCAGTCGAACCCGATGATCTGGCAGCCTTCCATCATGTTTTCCAGGGTGCTCTGGAATCGCTCGTCGCTCTCCCGCCGCCCCCCGCCGAGAGGGGACGACCCCGCGGTCCGGAGTTCCTCCGCCTCCCCATCGATTGAACGTTCGTTGGAAGAATCCATACCCCCCTCGATGCAGCAAACAGTATTTTTCATTCGATATTATATATTCGTTGAACCTCCTTTCGTAT
Organism: Elusimicrobiota bacterium; assembly: GCA_003158755.1. Lineage (GTDB taxonomy): Bacteria > Elusimicrobiota > Elusimicrobia > FEN-1173 > FEN-1173 > FEN-1173. The sequence continues at coordinate 6,231 of PMLF01000277.1, forward strand.
AGAGACTACAACTTGAACACGTTCCCGTTCACGTCGATCCCCTTGGTGGCGTTGCGGCAGTCCACGACGAGCGGCGACGCCTCGACGATGTCCTCGATGGGCAGTGCGTAACGGCTGTGGTCGGTGACGATGACGACGCAGTCCTGCTTCGCCAACAAATCCCGTGTCAGGGACGAGGAAGGCAGGTTGACCTCCCCGTTGAGCCGGGGGACGAAGGGGTCGTGGTACCGCACGCGGGCGCCTCGTTCTCGGAGGAGATCGATCACGGGTAGGGCGGGCGATTCCCGAACGTCCGTGATGTCCTTTTTGTACGTCACGCCGAGGACCAGGACGTCGGACCCGTTCACCGATTTGCTCCGGGAGTTCAGGGCGTCGCCGACCCTTTTGACGACGTGGTCGGGCATGTGGGAGTTGATCTCGTCGGCCAGCTCGATGAAGCGCGCGTTGAAGTTGAGCCCCTTCAGCTTCCACGACAGGTATTGCGGGTCCAGGGGGATGCAGTGTCCGCCGATGCCGGGGCCGGGGTAAAAGGCCATGAACCCAAAGGGCTTGGTGGCCGCGGCGTTGATCACCTCCCAGGCGTCCAGCTTTAGCCGGTCGCACATGAGGGCCACCTCGTTGACGAGACCGATGTTGACGGCGCGGAAGGTGTTCTCCAACAGCTTCGCCATCTCCGCCGCTTCGGGGGAGGACACCGCCACCACTTTTTCGACGACGGACCCGTACAGCGCGCGGGCCAGTTCCCCGCAGAGGGGTGTCAAACCCCCGACGATCTTCGGCGTGTTCCGGATGCGGAAGGTCCGGTTCCCCGGGTCCACCCGCTCGGGCGAGAAGGCTAGGAAGAAATCCCGTCCCACCTCGCGCTTCCCGCCTTCGGCGAAAACCGGGAGCACGATCTCCCGGGTGGTGCCGGGATACGTCGTGCTTTCCAGGATGATCAGCTGCCCCGGGCGAAAATTCTTGCGGAGAGTGTCCACGGCCGCCACAATGTAACTGACGTCCGGGTCGCGGCTCTTACGAAGCGGCGTCGGGACGCAGATGATGACCGCGTCCATGGCGGAGAGGGCCTTCGGGTCGGAAACGGCGGTCAGCTTGCCGGAACGGACGAGGGACTTCACTTCTTCCCCCGGCACGTCCGGGATGTAGGAGACGCCTCGCGCGATGTCCTTCACTTTCGCCGGGTCCACGTCGTATCCCGTGACGGGGAACCCGACGCGGGCGAACTCGCAGGCCAGGGGCAAACCCACGTAGCCCAGACCCATGATGCCGACCTTCGCCCGCCGCTTGAGGATGAGTCCCAGGAGCGTCGTGCCGTTCTTTTCCGTCGATGAAGGTGACTTTTTCATTGCGCTCTCCTATCGTTGAAGTACGAGATCAAAGTAAAAAATCAATGGTGCGGTTCAAACAGGAACTACCAAAGATTGAGACCTCCCCGATCCCCGACTGCGCCAGCAAGCCCTTGCATTGCGCCAGAGGCTGCAAGGACGCACGGCAGAAGTGCCGCGAAGGAAAGGACAACGCCTTTGAACACTTTTCTCCTTTCCTAGGAGGAGCGGGGGGAGGTAAGTTTTCCCGGCCATTTTTTTGAACCCTATTACGTTTATCTCGTGAGCGGCCTAAGGCGTCGAGGCCCGTCCGTTTGCGTATTCGGCGCGCTTTTATTGACCCTGCCTCCGCCGGAAGTTCCTCCGAAAGGCATTTCCAAACCAATGATATGCCGGCTCCCTTCGGAGCCCGTTGACCCCCGACTATAGACGAACGCGTAATCCAATCGAAAGTTGATCGATGAACGCCCCGACACCTTGACGCTCATGCCGCCCGATAGCTCATTTCGGTTGGCGCCCGCGCGCATGGCGAGGTTCACGTCCCCTTGGGCGAAAAACCACTGCTCGACGCCGCCGGCGTAGTTGAGTTTTTGCATCGCCGTGCTTTCCGTCATGTCCGTGTAGAGGAGATCCCCCTCGACGATCGTTTGCGGCGAGGGTTTCCAAGCGGCGCCGGCCTGGTACACCGCCGATACCCGGTCCACCGTATCCAGCCCCACGTTCGGCTCCGTGACGTTCCGTCCGGACGCCCCCAGTTCCAACCAGGGAACGGGGACGGTTTTGAAACCCGCGTCGAACGTCGCGACGCTCCGCCCGGTGCGCTGGGAGAAGAGGGGCTCCCCCGCCGAGGTAACGTCGGACGCCACGTCGAATTGGTTCCGGAGGTATTTCACGTTGACGCCCGCCGCCGATGAATCTCCCAGCTTCTTCGAAACGTGGGCGAGGACGACGGACTCCAAGAGAAGTCCCTGGGCGTCGTAAATGGTCGCGGCCGCCCCCAGCCGCCACGTCTGGAGGGGAATGATCGCCTCGGCGTACCCCGTGTTAATGTTGATCCCCGTCAAGCCCGGAAACAAATGCTCCCAGGAAAAGGACGCCTCCCCTCCGTCCAAAAACGCCGTGCCGGCCGGGTTCCAAAAGAGGGCGTTTCCGTCGTCGGCGGCGGCGCTGAAGGCCCGCCCCATCCCCATCGCCCGGGGGCCCAGACCTCGATCCTGGAACGCTCCGCGAAGGGGCGAGATCAGGACTCCCAAAAGCAAAAGGACCGCGAACGGTATGGTTTTCGGATTCATGGAACCGAACCGACGGCGAACTTCCGCGGCGCCTCCAAACGGCGAACCGACGGCGGACGGAGGTTCCTACGAAGGATCTTCGCCGGCGCTCCTCCCACGAAACAACCCGCCGGGACGTCCCGGGTCACCACCGATCCGCCGGCGACGACGGCCCCGTCTCCGATCGTTACGCCGGGGCCGATGACCGCGTTCGAGAACACGATCACGTCGTCGCCGATGACGACCGGCTTGAAGACGTGGGTGTGGGGGCCTAAAAGGTAATCGGTGCGGCTGGAGAAGATGCCGACCCCCGACCCGCAATCGAACCGGTTACCGATCCGGACGCCCCCCGGACCCGCGCCGAAGACGACGCAGTTGGGCGCCAAGGCGCAATCGTCGCCGATTTCCAAGCGCCCTTCGTTCCCGCACCATTCGAAGCCGCCCAAGTGGAGCACCGTGCCGGACTGGATGTTGACGTTCTTCCCCAGTCGGAGGTTCTTGAGGTCTCCCTTGACGACGACCCCGGGCTCGAGAAGCGTGCCGGGAAACATTTTCCGGATGGTCCCGTGGATTTCGCAATCCCTGAGGAAAAAGCGGAGGCGATCCATGAGCCGCCTAACGCAAAAGATGTCCATGCCCCCCTCCTGAAAACCTTTTCATGATGGTCGGCGTCCCGACCTCACGCGTAGCTTTGTCGCCCGCCGCCAGGCCGAAGGTTGGACGACCCCTTCGGTCATTTCACCACCACCAGCGGGTAATAGGAGTCTTTCCCCGCGTTGTCCTTGACTTTGCAGACGTACACCCCGCTTTCCACCGCCCGGCCGCTGGAATCCCTTCCGTCCCAGACGATGGGCGTTCCCCCGGACGTTTCCCGTCGGTAAACGGCGTTCCCGACGGAATCCAGCACGACGACCTCCACCGCCTCGCCGCCGAATTCCGCGCCCCGACCCCGGCTGGGAGCCACGTATTTCCGGCGGGGACCCAGGTTCCCGGGGTCCGACCCATCGCGTCGGTCGCCCTCCCCCCGGGACGTGTCGGCCGGAAAAAATCCTCGGGGGCTCCCCGCGTAGTTCCAAACGTAGTCGGTGAGGGAAACCGCCGCGCAAAACCCGCTCGTCCGATCCCGGCACATGTCTTCAAAAATCCTCGCCTGGTTCGGCCAGGGCCACAGGTCTTCCGTCGTCAATGCGTCGTAGCCCGGATCGCCGTACAACGACCCCGCGGCCCCATACCGCTTCACGATCTGGGCTCCCATCTGGCCTCCGCCCTCTCCCGCCGTCTTCAACGCGGACCCGTCCTCGATCCGCGGCAAATATTTCAGTCCGCCGGAGAAGGGGTTGACGGTCACCCGCCCGGTCCCGTCGGAAGACGATCCGTTGTGGTAGGTGTCGAAATAGGAGGCCGAAACCCCGTCCAGATCCCGGCCCGACAAGTTGACGAAGACAAGGTTCTTGACCGTCCGGGCCCCTTGGGAGCCCCAGTAGCCAAGACCGCCCATGAAGTCCCCCTGTCCGGCCACGAACGTCCGTCCGATGGTCACCCGGTTAACGGCGCAGGCGGCGTCCCCGGTCCCGAAGGAAATTCCTCCGTTCTTGCAGTCCCAAAATACGCTGTCTTGAACGGTCAGGTTGGCCGCCTGGGTCACGTCCATTCGCAAACCCATGTTTTCACTCACGAGCGCCACGCAGCCCAGCCACGAATTGTTTTTATTGGCCCGGTCCGTGCTCCCGTTTTTGACGGCGTAGAAGCTTCCCTGGAACGTCTTGAAAGCGCCGACGCTGTCGACGACCAGGACGTTTTCCGCCAGGCAGTTGGACGAGTTGTAGAAGTTGAGCCCCGCCTCGGGGTCCTGGGAACCCTGGTCGTCCCAGCCGCCCTCGTGCCGGATCACGCACCGGCGCACGATGACCTTGTCGGAATTGTAAACCAGGAGGTCGTACCGGCCGCCGATCCCGTAGAACCAGCAATCCTCGAAAAGGATCGTGTTTGTGTCGTCGGAATCGTTCGTGCCCACCACGGTGTTGGTCGCGTTGCCGGAGGACGGTCCGCCCTCGAAGGCGCATCTCAGAAATTTCAGGTGGTTGCCGTGGATCTGTTTTTCTCCGGCGAAACTCCACTTAATTCCTTCGAATTGGACGTAGGACGACGTGTGGGGGATCGCGAGGCTTCCGAGGCGGGAGAAGACGGCTCCTCCGTCGGTCGCCGCCTTGACGACCGTGTAAGCGGAAGCCGACCCCGACGGCGGATTCGTGATTTCGCTTCCCTGATAATCGTAGATGCCGTCCTTTAAAACGAACGTATTCCCTCCGCCTCGACGGAGCGCCTCGTCCAGGGTCCGCCAGGGAGCGGCGGCGGTGCCGTCGCCCGCGTAATCGTCGCCGAACGGGGACAGGTAATAGACGGCGGAATGTCCGAAGGCGGCGATCCCGAGCCCGGCGGCGAAAACTAGGATTTGGTTGATTCGCATCGGAAGGTTCCTCCATATTTCTGCAAAACTTCCCGGGCGGTGCCGAAGGAAAAATCGCCCAGAAGCCGTCGGAATTTCTCCTCGGTCTTGCTCAGGTTCACGTAATGGCGAAAACCGTCCAGGGTTCCGCACGGCAGGCGGGGCTGGTCCGGATCGAACTCCCACGGGTGGAGATACACGATGGCGGGCCAGCCTTCCCGATGGCAGGCCCGGATCCCTTGCCGCACCAGGGCGTAAGGAAACAGCCGAAAATATCCGCCGCCGGAAAAAGCGAACGGTCGGCCCGCGATCATCGCGGTGCTCATGGGGAATTCCCAGAGCCCTTGGAGCTGGTGAGGGAACCGCTGCGCCCCGTGAAGTCCGCCCCGGGCGTGCGGCGCCGGGAGGACGCTGGCGTCGTAGCCGTATCCCTCTTCGCGCAGGACGTCCAGAGCCCACATCGTCTCCTTCACCACCGAAAAACTGGGCGCCCGATAACCGGCGACGGGCTGTCCGAGGACGTCCTCCAGGAGGTCCTTGGCCCGGCGGACGTCGCGCCGGAACTCTTGGGGCGTCTGGTGGTAGATGAGACGGTGTTCATGGCCGTGACAGGCCACCTCGTGTCCCTGGCGCGCCAGGGACCGCACCAGGCCGGGGAAATGCTCCGCGACCCAGCCCAGGACGAAGAACGTGGCCCGGGTCCCGCGTTCGGCCAAAATCGAGAGTATCCGCTCGGTATTGGCCTCCAGGCGGCTCTCCCGTCGGGACCAGCCGTCCCGGGAAACGCGGCCTTCGAACGCCGAAACCATAAAGTAATCTTCGACGTCGATGGTCAACGCGTTGAGGGGTGAACTGTCCATGGATCCTCCTTCCTATCTCAGTACGGTGACGGCGACGTTTAACGCGGCCCCGGATTCGCCTTTGATTTTGCAGACGTACACTCCGGTCTCGACGATCCGTCCGCTTCGATCCCTTCCGTCCCAAACGATGTCCTGGTCGTCGGATTTTTCCCCGCGAAACACGACGAGTCCGGAACCGGAGTAAATGATCACTTCCTCGGCGTCGGGACCGAAGGTGAGAAAGACCCCCCGGCGGGGAATCAGGTATTTTTTTGGGGGCTTGAGGAGATTCGCTTCACGACCGCCCGCGCCCGTCGAATAGGTGTAAACAATCTTGGTCCCGGGGGCGATGGCCACGGGGGGAACGGACAGGTCCATGACGTTGTTTACCATCAACGTGTAAGCGACGCCCGGGTCGTTGGCGCTGGTGGTCAGGTGGACCGTCCGTTGATCGGCGGCCAACGCCGCCGCCGTCACCTCGACGCTTCGATTGACGGCGTAATTGTCGATGTTGGCCGCCGATCCCGGGTCCACGGGGCGGCTGAACAACACGTCCACCGCCGTGACGTCCACCGCCGTCGCCGAATTGATCGTGAGCGGCGCGACGCCGGCCCCGGTCAAGGTCAGGAAGGTCAGGTCGCCGGAAACCGTCACGTTTCCCGCCGAATCCTTGGAGCGGACGCGATAATGGTATTGGGTCCCCGCCGACAATCCGGAGAGACCTTGGGAGTGGGCGGTGACCAAGCTCGCGTTCAAGGTCGTCAACGCGCCGTAGGCCGCGGTGAGTCCGTATTCCACCTGGGAATCGGCGGCTTTATCCGTCACCCAGGTCACGGTCGCGGTGGAAAAGTAGGGCGAGGCGGAGATGGCGCTGAGGACGGGAGGAAGACTGAGAGCTCGGGTCGTGAAGGTGTAGTCGCCGGAAACCGCCGGGTTCCCCGCGGCGTCTTTGGAATGGACCCGAAAATGGTAGAGGGTCGCCGCCGAAATTCCCGAAAGGACTTGGGAGTGGGCGGTGACCAGTACCGCGTTCAGGGCCGTCGAAATCCCGTAGGCGGCGGTCAACCCGTAATCCACCTGCGAATCGGAGACTTCGTCGGTGGTCCAGGAAACCGTGGCGCTGGACACGAAGGGCACGGCGGAAATCGGGCCGATCACGGGAGGAGTCACATCGACGATCGGAAGCGTGGTGAACGTGGAGTCGTTCGAGACCGCCAAATTACCGGCGGCGTCCTCGGAGCGGACGCGGTAATGGGTGACGGTCGCCCCCGACAGCCCGTTGAGGAGTTGAACGTGGGCGGTGAGCAGGGTGGAGTTCAGCGCCGTCGAAAGGCCGTAGGCGGCGGTCGGTCCATAATCCACCTGGGAGTCCGAACCTTCGTTGGTCGTCCAGGACACCGTCGCGCTGGACGCGTAAGGCACGGCGGCGATCGCGCTGATCGTCGGCGGCGTCGTGTCGGTCGCGGAGGACGTGATGAAATTATAGTCGCCCGAAACCGCCGGGTTGCCCGCGGCGTCCTTGGAGCGAACGCGATAATGGTACAAGGTCCCCGCCGAAAGCCCGCCGACCGGCCGAGAATGGGCGACGACCAAGCCCGCGTTTAACGCCGTCGAATTGCCGTAGGCGGCGGTCAACCCATAATCCACCTGCGAATCCGACATTTCGCTGGTCGTCCAAGTCACCGTGGCGCCTGAAACGAAAGGCGCGGCGGCGACGGCGCTGATCGTCGGCGGAGTGACGTCGGGCGGCTGGAGCGTCGTGAAAACGGAATCGCCCGAGACCGCTGGATTTCCGGAGGCGTCTTTGGATCGAACGCGGTAATGGTACAGCGTCCCCGCCGACAACCCCGGAAGGGCCTGGGAATGGGCGGTGACCAAGCTCGTGTTCAACGTCGTCGAACCGCCGTAAGCGACGGTCATTCCGTAATCCACCTGCGAATCGGAACCTTCGTCCGTCGTCCACGACACGGTCGCGCTGGAGAGGAACGGCGCGGCGGAAACCGCGGTGAGGACGGGAGGGGTGACGTCGGGCGGCGGAAGCGTGGTGAAAGTGAAATCCGCCGAAACCGCCGGATTCCCGGCGGCGTCCGCGGAGTGGACGCGGAAATGGTACAGAGTTCCCCCCGACAACCCGGCGAGGGCCTGGGTGTGGGCGGTCACCAAGCTCGAGTTCAGCGTCGTCGAAGCACCGTAAGAGGCGGTCAACCCGTATTCCACCTGAGAATTGGCGCCTACGTTCGTCGTCCAGGACACCGTCGCGCTGGACACGAACGGCGCGGCGGCGACGGCGCTGAGAACGGGAGGAGCGCCGTTCGTCCGGGTCGTGAACGTGTAATCGCCCGACACCGCCAGGTTTCCGGAGGCGTCCGTGGAGCGAACGCGGCAGTGGTAAAGGGTCGCGGCCGAAAGCCCGGTCATGGCCTCGGAGTGGGCGGTGACCATGGAACCGTCCAATGTCGTCAAGGAGCCGTACGCGGTGGTGAGGCCGTATTCCACCTGGGAGTTGGCGACCTTGTCCGTCGACCATGCGACCGTGGCGCTGGACACGCTCGGCGTCGCTGAAAATCCGCTGAGGACGGGAGGATTCGATCCGCCTCCCGCGTAAGGGCTCGGGCTCCCCAAATAGGACCAAATGTAGTCGGTCAGGGAGGTCGAACCGCAAAATCCGGTCGTCTTTCCTTGGCACATGTCCTGAGCGATCCGGACCTGGTTCGGCCAGGGCCATAGGGCGATCGCCGTCAACGCGTCGTAACCGGCGTCCCCGTACAGCGTCCCCGAGGTTCCCCACTGATTCACGATTTGGGCCCCCATCTGGCCTCCCGCCGCTCCGGCGGTTTTCAAGGCGGAACCCGTTTCGATCTCCGGCAGGTATTTCAATCCGCTGGTCAGAGGGCTGTAAGTCACCCGCCCGGTTCCGGATGATTGGGAGCCGTTGCCATAGGTATCGAAGTAGGTGGCCGCCACCCCCGTCAGGTCCGATCCGGCCAGCCCGTATAGGACGAGGTTTTGAGCCGTCCGGCCGCCCCCGGACCCCCAGAAACCGAGGCCGCCCATGAAATCGCCCGAGCCGCCGATGAGGGTCCGGCCGATCGTCATCCGGTTGACGGTGCAGGTGTTGCTGTTGCTTCCGAAGGAGATCCCTCCGTTCTTGCAGTCCCAGAACACGTCGTCCTGGAACGTGAGGTTGGTGGCGAGGTCCGTGTCGACCCGCATCCCCATGTTTTCGCTTCCGAGCGCGATGCAGCCCAGCCAGGAATTGTTCATGTTGGCGCGGGCGGAACTGGTGTTCTTCACCGCGTAAAAACTCGACGAGAACGTTTTGAAGGTCCCGAGGCTGTCGATGACGATCACGTTTTCGACCAGGCAGTTGGACGAGTTGTAGATGTTGATCCCCGACTCGGGGTCCCCGTTGCCCTGGTCGTCCCAACCGCCCTCGTGCCGGATCACGCACCGGCGGACGATGACCTTGTCCGAGTTGTAGACCAGCAGGTTGTACCGTCCCCCGAGGCCGTAGAACCAGCAATCCTCGAGGAGGATGTAGTTTGTGTCGTCGGTGTCGTTGGTTCCCACCACGGTATTGGTGACGTTTCCGGTCGCCGATCCGCCCTGGAACGCGCACCGGAGGAACTTCAGATGATTGCCGTGAATCGATTTTTCCGCCGGGAAACTCCACTTAAGCCCTTCGAATTGGACGTAGGACACCGTGTTGGGCACCGCCAGGCTGCCGGCGGTGGTGAAGACGGCGCCCCCGTCGGTCTGCGCTTTTATGATCGTATATGCTGCCGCCGTCCCGGACGGGGGCGCCGTCACCTCGCACCCGGAATAATTGTAGGTTCCGCTTTCCAGTAAATAGGTGTTCCCTCCCCCTTTTTGGAAAGCTTGAGAAAACGTCTTCCAGGGATTGGCGGCGGAACCGTCCCCCGAAGCGTCGTTCCCGGTGGGAGAGAGGTAAAAAATAGCGGCATGGCCGAGAGCCGCGCCCGACAGAAAGACGGCGGACGCCGTGAGGAAGACAAAAACGATTCGAACGAATCTGTTACGGTTCATCGAAGCCTCCAGCCGGTTGCAATGGTTTCTCTCCGACCCGGGAGATCACCCGGTCGTAGTTCTCCGCCGCGCGCTCCCAGGAAAGGTGGAACACCGACTTCCGGATTTCCCCGGCGTCCCAGGTCCTCTTCAACGCGGATTGGAGCGCCTCGAAAAGCGCGTCTCCGTCCAGAGGATTCACGAGGATGCCCCCTTCCGAGTTCACCAGATCGGGAACGGCTCCCACCCGGGACCCCACCACCGGGCGGCCGGCGGCCAACGCCTCCATCACCACGCCGGGACAGCCCTCCCGCAGGCTTGGGAGACAGAGCACGTCGCACGCTCCCATCCAGAGGGGCATTTCGCGGTAATCCCTCTTCCCGACGAATTTGACCCTCTCCTCGACGCCGATCTTCGCCGCCAAATCCCGGTATTTTTCCTCGAGGAAACCCTCCCCCACCAGGTAAAGAGTGAAATCCCGGCGGACCTCGGCGAGCTTTCTCGCGGCTTCCAGCAGCGTGGATATTCCCTTCACTTCCAGTAATTGCCCGGCGAAGAGGATCCTTTTCTCTCCCGGCGGCAGCGCGAGGAGCCGGGCGCATTCCTCTTTTCCCCGGACGAAGAACAAGTCCGTATCCACGCCGTTCAAAATCACGTGAATTTTCCGTCCGTCCACCCCCTCGCGGATCAGGCGGGATCTTTGGGCGGAGGACACCACCGTGACGGCCGCCGCGCCGGAAAGCGCCCCCAGGATTTGGGATCGTTTGGCCCGTTGATCCAGAAAGAGGTTGACGTCGCATCCGTGGGCCGTCAAAACGAGGGGGACCTTCAGGCGCCGCGCCATCCAGGCGGCGGCCGTTCCGTCGGGATAAAGCCATTGGGCGTTCAGGACGTCGAAGGGACGCCGCCGGTGAAGCCCGGCGACGGTCCGCCAGGTCCCCAGGAAGAACAACACGGCATGGAGGGATTCCGAAACCCACGGGAGCATGAAGTACTTGGGACTGTAAACGGAGACGCCGTCCACCGAATAACTTTTCGGCACCAGGGAAAAGGAATGCCACCGTCGGAGAACCTTTAAGAACCTAAACCGAGGGAACCACGGCAGGGGGCAGACGACGGTCACGTCGCAGCGTTCTTTCAGGCGGCGAACCATCTGCGCGACGAATATTCCCCGCGTCGAGTCCTGAGGCGTCGGGAAAAGGTTGGTCAGGAGGAGGACCCGCGTTTTCATTCTCATGGTTCAATCCGCGTATTTCCGGTGCCAAAGTTCCAACGTCAAAAGGGAAAAGATTCTCCGGCTGAGATCTTCCCGGCCGTCCTGGTGGTTCCGCAAAACTTTTTCCACGTAGGTCTTCTTGAAATATCCCCGGGACAGGCTTTTGGGGTCCAGCAGGATCTCCCGAATCAGGTCGCTGAGTTTCCCCCGGAACCAAGCCGCCATTGGAACGGGGAAACCCTTTTTCTTCCGGTAAACGATTTCCCGGGGGAGATATTTCTCCATGGTTTTCTTCAAAAGGTATTTCCCCTGGCCTCCGCGAAGGCGGTGTCCGTCGGGGAGCGACGTGCAGAACTCGATCAGGCGGTAGTCCAGGAAGGGCACGCGGAGTTCGAGGGAGGCGGCCATGGTCATTTTGTCCGCCTTGAGCAGGAGGTCTTCCGGGAGCCAGGACTTGATGTCCACGTAGCTCATCTTCCGAAGAGAAGTGGCCCGGGGCAGGGCGTTGAAGAGCCCCTCAAAATAGTTCGAGACCCCCGTTCCGGCGGCCTCCCGGAAGGAATCCTCGTACATTTCGTCCTTGATGGACGCCGTCACGTCGGACGGGATGCTCCGATATCGTTCGCCGAGGGGACTCCGGATCCAATCCAGGTATTTCATCCGCTTTTCCGTCTTCCCGAACAAGGCCAGCAGGGAACGCGGCGCCCATCGAAGGAGGGAGCGGACCCGGTCCACTTTGGGCATGATTTGGTAGAGGGGATAGCCGGCCAGGGCCTCGTCGCCGCCTTCTCCGGACAGGATCACCGTGACGTGCTCCCGCGCCAGCTTGGACAAACGGTACAGGGCCACCGCCGCGCCTTCGACGATGGGTTCCTCGGCGTGCTCCAGGAGCAGGTCCAGGGACTGGAAAAAATCGCCGGATTGAAGGACGTACTCGTGATGGTCCGTCTTAAACCGCCGGGCCACGAGGCGGGCCCAGGAAAGCTCGCTGGAGGCGGGATCGTCGTCGTAGCCCACCGAGAAGGTCTTGACGGGTTCCTTCGTCAGGCGGCTCATCAAGGCGACGACGGCGCTCGAATCCACGCCGCCGCTTAAAAACGCGCCGAGGGGCACGTCGCTCATGAGCCTCATGCGGACGCAGTCGGTCAGGAGTTCCTCGAATTGCCTTTGCGCCTCCGCCAGGGGAAGAGGGTTGACGGGTGTATCCTCCAGGTCCCAATACTTTCGGATCCGAACCTCGCCTCCCTGAACGACCATCCCGTGACCCGGCGGCAATTTACGGATGCCCTCGAAGAGGGTTTCCTCCCCCGGCGAATATCCGATGGACACGTGGAAGTCGAGGGCCGCGGCGTTGACGCCGGGGCGGCGGCCCAGGGCTTTCAAGACCGCCTTGATCTCCGAGCCGAAGAGGACCCGGTCCCGGTCGGAATAATAATAGAGGGGCTTGACTCCCAGCCGGTCCCTGGCCAGGAAGACCCGGCCGCGTCGCCCGTCGTATACGGCGAAGGAGAACATCCCCCGGAACAGCCTGGGGCAATCGACGCCGTGCTCCTCGTAGGCGTGAACGATGACTTCCGTGTCGCAATGGGTGCGGAAGACGTGCCCTCGGGCTTCCAGGTCCCGTTTCAATTCCTCAAAGTTGTAGATTTCCCCGTTGTAGACCACCGCCACGGTCCCGTCCTCGTTGAAGAGCGGCTGGACTCCCCCCTCCAAATCGATGATTTTGAGGCGGCGGTGCCCGAGGCCGACGTGGTTGTTCAGGAAATATCCTTCGGCGTCCGGTCCCCGATGGGACAGGGTGCGCGTCATGGACTCCAAGAGGGGACGGTCCGCTCTTTCGTAAGGGTCGTGATTGATGATGCCGGCGATGCCGCACATGTCAATTCTCCACCAACGGAAAGCCGTTCCGGGCTTCCGAGAGATAGAGCGCCTCATATTTCTTCACGACCTCGCGCACGTCGTACTCGCTCCGGACGAGGTCCCGCCCCGCCCGGCCCAACCGGGCGCGCAGGGGCGCGTCGCGAAGCAGGGAGACAACGGCCCCAATGAACCCCTCGGCGTCGCCGCTTTCCGTCAATAAGCCCGTTTCCCCGTTGATCACCACTTCCGGCGTCCCCCCCACGCGGGTGGCCACCGCCGGCAGCGCCATGACCATGGCCTCCAAGAGCGCCAAGGAAACCCCTTCATGGAGCGAGGGCAGGACGAACGCGTCGCTCAAGGACAACCATTCCCCGACGTCTCTTCGTTCCCCCAGCAGGACCACCCGCCCCCGCAGCCTCAGACGGTCCACTTCGCTTTCCAATCGAGGCCGCTCGGGACCGTCGCCGACGAGGATCAGCTTCACCGGGGCGCCGAAGCGCCTTTCGATCTCGGGAAAAAGGCCGATCAACCAGCGGTAATTTTTCACTTCCGCCAGTCGTCCCACTCCGCAGAGGACCTTGTCCCCGGGCGCGATCCCCGCCTCGCTTCGCCGCCGCTCCCGGTCCCCGTCCGCCGCCTCGGGGAAGGAAACCCCGTTGCGGATCACCGTCACTTTCCCGGCGGAGAGGCCCATCTCCTCCACGATCTCTTTGCGGACGCTGTCCGAGACGGCGACGATCTTGTCCACCTCGTGGGAGAGGAGCCATTCCACCCGCCGCCGCACGAACCTTTTAACACCTTTGAACGGATCGTTTTCCGGATACGGCTGGAGCATCCCGTGGGCCATGTGGACGTGGACGGGCGTATCGGCCAGGAGGGCGGCGGAGGCGCCTTCGCAGAACGTCCCCCAGCCGTGGGAATGGAGCACGTCGATCCTCCGTTGGTGGAGGACGTCCGCCAGGCGGAAAGGCACGGAGAAATCGTTCCCCTCCTTTTTCCCCAGGACCACCAATCCGACGTTCGCGCCGCGAAGTTTGACGGCGACGGGACCCGCCTGTTGGAGGCAGCAGACGGTGGAATGGAACCGAGGAGACAAATGATTGATGATGTCGACGGCCACGTTTTCGGCCCCGCCCACTTCCAGGCTCTCGATCAAATGCAGGACGTTGACCGGCCGGATCATGACCGACCTCCGGCGATTTCTCCGATCTTTCCGAATCCGAGACCCCGGGACCGCAGTTCCCAAATCAGAGCCGGCAACGCCTCGGGCACCGCGCCGTTGTCGTCGTGCAGGAGGAGGATGTCGCCGGGCTTCGCTGCGCGGCCCTTTTCCAAAATAGTTTCCGGCGACCGGCTCCGGTCGTCGTCCGTGTCCAAGGACCAGAGGGCGATCTTGATTTTTCCCAAAAGCGAAAAGATCAGGAGCGGGACGGTCAATCGTCCGTACGGAGGACGGTGGATCAACGTGGAAACGCCTCCGGCCTCAAGAATGGCCGCCCGAGTTCGGTCGATGTCCTCCCACGAAGACCGGAATCCGAACGCACGGGCCCTTTGGTGGGACCAGCTGTGGCCGGCCGCCTCATGGCCTTCCCGGACGATGCGCCGAACCGTTCCGGGATGCCGCATCGCTTGGTTACCGACGACAAAAAACGTTCCGACGGCTTGTTCGGCCTTGAGGACGTCCAGGATTTTTTCCGTGTGGACCGGATGGGGACCATCGTCGAACGTTAGGAACACCCGGTTGCCCTTTCCCCGGCGCAGCAACGTTCCGTCCGGCATCAGCGCGTCGACCACCGCTTTGAGCCCCTGGGAGAACCAGCGCCGCGCCGCCATTTGCGCCCCTAACAACCAGGCGTACCAGTTGGTCCAGTCGTGCAAAACACTTTTTTTCCACCACCCCCACGCCCGGGGATCCTGTTGATCGAACGCCGAGTCCGCCCAATCGCAATAGATCTTCGAGAGCCGCCGTTCGTATTGGCCTTCGGTATACCTCGAACGGTTTCGGACGAGGATGCCGAGTTGGGCGCCGTATTCTTTTTCCATCGATCCGTGGAGGAGCGAGTCGGCGAGCACCCGGTAGAACGCCAGGGGTTCGGACAAAACGACGAACTCGTTCTTCTCGGCCATCCGGATCCACAGATCGTAGTCGGCCGACAAAAGGCGCTCTTGGTCGTAAAATCCACCCAAAGCGAAATACGCGGCCTTCCTCACGACCACCGATGACAAAGGGTTGAAGTTCCCCTTCCTGAGCAAAGGCTCGTAGAAACCGCGCGCCGAGTCGAATTGCCCGGAAATGCCTCCCTCCAAAGGGACCGGCAACTTTTTTCCTGCCCGATCCACGCACACCACGCGGGAAGCCGCCAGGACCGCGCGCGGGAACTTCTTGAAGGCGGCCATTTGTTTTTCGATCTTGTCCCGCCTCCAAACGTCGTCCGCGTCCAGGAACGCGACGAAGTCTCCTTTCGCCCAGGAGGCTCCGGCGTTCCGGGTGCGGTAAACTCCCCGGTTCTCCTGGCGGATCACCGTGATCCGCGCGGAGTACCGGTTCAAAACGTCTCCGGTCCCGTCCGTCGATCCATCGTCGACGGCCAAAATCTCGATGGGCCGATAGGTCTGGGCCAACGCGCTTTCCACCGCCTCCGCCGCGTAGGGGGCGGCGTTGAAGGCGGGGATCACCACGCTCACCAGCGGCGGCGCGAGGTCATTCATATTTTTTGAACAGCCGGAACAACGCGTCCTGAACCACGTCATAGCTGTACGTCTTCTCGAAACGCTCCCTCGCTTTTCTTCCGTTTTCAAGGGCATCGTCCGGACGGGAGAGCGCAGCGCCGATCGTTTCCGCCAATTGGGGGACATTTTCCGGCTCGACGACCCAGCCGCATCCGTCCACGATCTCGGGCAGGTCGGAGACGTTCGTCACGATGAGGGGTTTCGCCATGGCCATGGCGTCGAAGACCTTGGAAGGGACCTGCCCGACCGTGGCGTAATTCTTCCTCTGAGGAGCCACCACCACGTCCGCAGCGGCCAGGAACGCGGGGAACCGCTCGAACGGCTGAATCCCGAAG
>PMLF01000078.1 GCA_003158755.1 Elusimicrobiota bacterium
CCTTAAGAGGCGAATAGAAGTGATTATTTAGACGGTAAAATGGATCAGAAACGATTTTACAGGCGGCGGGAATAACCCCGTTATTTTGATCTGTTTGAACCTGATTTGTGGCAGGCACCCCTAATATAGGAAGGGGGGCCAGCCCATAGCCCACCATCTTCATCATATAGGCAGCCGCCACAATCGCTCTAAACATCCGTCAATTCTACATAATAATAATCTATTTATGCTATTAACCCTCCTCCGCCGTCTCTCCCGCCTTCGCCTCCCCTATCAAGGTATGGATTGCCTCCAGCGCCACCCCTTCGGCCTGGAGCCGGGCGATACAGGCGTCCCGGATCACCCGGCAGGGCATGGCAGCCTTGGGCTTGACCTGGCGCACCGCGGCGGCGACGATCTTCTGGACGGTCCCCGTGTTCAGGGGGTTGCCGCGCATAGGCTCGATGAATAGCGCCGTCCCGCGCCGCTCGGCCGTCGGGCCTTCGCCGGGGAGCTGCGCCCACTCCGGGCGGACCTCCTTCAAATACCGACCAAGGAACTCCCGCGCGGATTCCGTCAGCGGGGCCAGGCGCTCCTTTCCATCGTCGGAAGATTTCACGCGCAAGCGCCCGGCCGCCAGGTCCACGTCTTCCACCTCCAGCGCCGCCACCTCGGGCGCGCGGACCCCGGCGGCGTAGATCACTTCCAGGATGGCCCGGTCGCGCAAGCCGTCATACTGATCCACGTCCGGCTTGCTCAAGACCTGCGCCATCTCCTCCACCGTCAGGCCCTGGCCGCCCCCGCCCCACAAGGACAAGCCGCCGATGATCCACCGCGCCGGATTCGACGGAATCCAGCCCTGCCCTGTCGCATGTTCCAGGAAGGTCCGCACGATCACAAGACGCGCCCCGGCGGTCTTCGGTGCCAGGGGCTTGCCCGTCATCGGCACCACTCGTTCCAGGAGCCGCTTGCGGTAATCCTCGACCCGCGCCGTCGTCAGTTGCTCCAGGTCCTGAACCTGCCGCATCTTCATGAACTCCAAAAACTCCCGCGTGGTCGTCACCTGGACCCAATACGCCGACTTGCCGGTTTTCTTCTCCTTGTAGGCCGCCAGATACTTTTCCCGCGCTTCGATGATCTTCATTCGCTTTTCCTCCTCGTGGATGGCAACGTTCGTGCTCCGCCTTCAAGTCGATGGTTTGCACCGTCGTATAAATCTCCGTCGTGGAAAGCCGGGCGTGGCCGAGCATCTGCTGGATCAACCGCACGTCGGCGCCGCCGCGCAGCATGTGCGTGGCGAAGGCGTGGCGGAGGATGTGGCAGGACAAAGGCGCGGCCGGATTCACCGGCCGCACGTACCATTTCACCATCCGGCCCACCGCCGCGGTCTTGATCCGCCGCCCGCCCGGCTCGATGAAAAGCGGCGTCTCCCGCCCCACCGTGCCGGCGGGGGCCGTCTTGCCCCTGGCCGGCACGGCCCACCGCGCGCCCACCATGAGCGGGCGGACCTCCCGCAGGTAGCGGACGAGGAACTCCTGGGCCGCTCCGACGAGCGGAACCGTCCGGCCTTTGCCGCCCTTCCCGTAACGGACCGTCAGCGTTCCCTCGGCTAGGTTCACGTCGTACAGGTCCAGCTTGACCAGCTCGCGCCGCCGGATGCCGGTGGAATAGAAGACCTCCAATATCGCCCGGTCCCTCAAGCCCCGATGCGTGCCCGTGTCCGGCCGCGACAGGATATCCTCCATCTCTTTTTCCGTCGGGATATTCTTCGGAAGATCCCGCCCCCCGTCGGGCCAGGTCAGATGCGCCGCCGGGTTCATCATCAACACGCCCCGTCGCGCCAGGAAATCGAAAAACTGTTTCGCCGCCAGCAAATGCTTTTCCACCGACGAGCGCGACAGCCTCCGCCCACTCCACCAACAAAAGCGCTTCATCACCCACGTCTTGTATTCGTCCACGTTCTCCTGCGTCACCTCCCGCGCGTCGTTGATGGCTTGGCCCCTCAGAAAACCAATCAAGGCGCGGACGCTGATCTGTGAGCGCTTCACCGTCCAGGGCGAAAAACCCTTGGCCTCCTGCCACCGATGGAAAGCGTCCCGCGCCTCGATCAGGTTCATTGCGGGCCGCCCTGGGCCTCGATGACGTGCGCCCGCTCCCTCGGATGGCACCGCTTCAATTCCTTTTTCAAGTCGCTCACTTCCACCCGCAAATACACCTGCGTGCTTTCCAAGCTCCGATGACCGAGGAGCCGCTGAATGTGGCGCAATGACGCATGACCCTTTAGCAAGTGTGTCGCGCACGTGTGCCGCACCCCGTGGGCCGTCACCGGCGTCTTGACCCCCGCCCGCTCCGCGAACCGTTGGACGATCCACCGGTTGACCGTGCTTCCGTTCATCCTCCCGCCGAACCGCCCGACGAAGAGCGTCCCCGGGTCCTCCTTCCATCCCAATATCTTGGCCCGCGCCTCCCGGACGTAGAGGTCTAGATACCTCCCCGCGATCCCGCCCAAGGGGACCACCCGGTCCACACCACCCTTGCCGTTCTTCACCCGCACCTCGCCTTCCGCCGTGTTCACGTCGGAAATCGCGAGGTTCCGAACCTCCTGGTTCCGAAGGCCCGACGAATACATCAATTCCAACATGGCCCGGTCTCTCAACCCCAAGGGCGTATCCACGTCGGGCGCGGTCAGGACTCGGCCGATCTCCCGGAGGGTCATGATGCCCTTGGGGAGCGGTTTTTTTTGGCGGGGCAGGCAAATCCCCGACGACGGGTCCGCCAGCATGTAGCCCCGCCGCACCAACCACCGGAAGAAAACCCGCACGCCCATGAGCGCCTTCGCCTGGCTCGCAAGCCCCAACGGCTCCCCACGTCGGCCAAGTTGGTTGTAGAGGTGCATCTGGTATTTGTGCATCGCGTCCGCCGTGATGGATTCCAGCCGCTCCTCGTCGCGGGTCTTCAGGAACTCGACGAAGTAATCCACGCTCCACGTGATGTGTTCCTCCGCTTGGTCCGCATAGCCCTCCGTCCGGCGGTCGCGGATGAACTCCCCGGCCAGGGCGCGGATGCGCCCTATCTCTTGTTCGTTCATGGTTCAACCTCCCAAGGGCGCGTTTTTTCACACGCCGCTTTATTCTTTTTCGGAAAAGTGGAAAGGTGGCCGTTTTTCCGGCGAAAACGTTTGATGTTCAAGGAAAAGATACGGATGAAAAGCTCGGGAAAGGTTTGGAAAGGTTGAAAAGGTTATCCACATCCGGCGGCAGATCAGGCCCCCGCCGCCGGGGCGATACGGTTAAATCGGTTTCTCGTCGGGCCGCGCCAACAGCTTCGCCGCCAACTCCTCCGGCGTCGTCAACCCATCCAGGTCGCCGCGCACCGCGCCCACATTCGCCGCCAGACGGTACCGGCACGTCTGGCCCGGCCGCCCCTGGGTCTTCTCCAAATATTCCAAATCGACGAGGTCCTCCAAAAGCTCCCAACACCGCCGGTTCGCAAGTCCTGCCTTCTCGCGCACCTCGCGCCGCGTCACGTCGCCGCCCTCCGTCATCTTCGCCATCGTCAGCAAAAGCTCCCGCTGGGGCTTCTTCAACTCCGTGAAGCTCTCCCCCATGACCGCCTTCGCAAGACCGTACGAAATCCGGTAATCATCGACGGTGGCCTCAATGTATTCCGCGCCCTCGGCCGTCCGCTTGGCCTCCCGTTGGTGCTGGTGAAGAAAAGCGATGACGCGGATGAGGTTGAAGAATCGCGGATGATCCCGCCGCGTCCGAAGCCACGCCGTCGGAAACTCGATCAGGGGCGCGTAAGGAATGACCACGGCGACGGAGCGGAGGAGCCGCTGCATGTTGTGATGCCGCCGGATAAGCCGGTCCTGGCGGCCGTGCCGCTCTAGGCCCGTCAGCGTCATCCCTTCCCGCTGCATCGTGTGGATACGAAGCGTCTGCTCCGCGCTCTCGTCCAGGTACAGCTCGAAACACCGCGTGGCGTTCTCCTCGTTGATGCGGGGCTTCGTCGTCGTCTCGATGTAAGCCACGGGGCCGCGCACCTCGAAAAACTTCGTCTTGATCTGCCCCGTCGCCTCGTCCTTCAAGCTCACCGCCTGGGATAGTTTCTTCTTGCTCTGCAAGGTCCGGATGGCATAGTCGGCGTTCTCCGCCCCGACGCGCTCCTCCATGATGACGAGCTTGTGGACCAATCCGTCTTTGACGATGTAAAAGAACGCCTGGGGCGTGGCGCGGGACAGCGATACCACGTCCTCCGGCGGCGTCATCTTCTCGACGGTGTCGGCCAGGACCGACTTTCCGGCGGAGGATTGGCTGATGATGACGCACGACAGCGGATCGTCCAGCTTCCGCGACACCCCTACCAGATATCCGATGCCTTTATTCGCTTCCTCTCCGACGTAACCAAGGGTCTCCATGTCGCGCAGGATATCGGCGTAAAGCGTCGGGCTTCGGAGCGCCGCCATCGCCTCCGTCCCCTCCTCCTCCGTCATGGGCGGCGGGCCTTCGGGGGTTTCTCCGTCGGCGAGCGTTCCCTGTATCTTCTCCAACTCCTCGATGATCCGGTTTAGTTCCCGGTGCAGCTCCCCCTCCTGGGCCTCGAAGATTCTCCGGCAACAGGTGACGTACGTCACCCGCGACTTGGCGGAATAAAGGTCCAGGTGGTCCACGTGGACCGCTCCGTCATACTCCACTTTCAAGCTGACGCGCAAATGTTCCCGGCGCTTCGACGGCATCCCCGACACCCGGTAAGCCCGGCGGCCGAAACAGAAATAGACGCCTTCCTCCCGCCGGTCCACCGTCGGGGCCGCGACCGGCGGCGGGGCGGAGGATGCCGCCGCGGCGGCGGGGGGACTGGCTTCCCCCGGAATCTCCACGCAGGACGGCGACGTCCGCGCCACGACCGCCGACAGCGCCGCGATGCTGGCCACCGCCTCCGCGTCCAGCCCCTTCGCAAGGGCTTCGTTCATGTCCTTGTACTCCGACGGAAGAATGAAGTCCGCCACCTCGATCCCCAAGGCGGTCAGCTTCTCTTTGATCGGCGGCCGTGCCCGGCGTCCGGCCTCGTCATTGTCCAGGCACAAAAGCACGTGCCGCGTCCGGTGTTCCTTCATCAACCGGACGTGGTCCTCCGTCAAGCCGTTCACTCCGTAGAGCGGCACCACGCCCGCAAAACCCAAGACGCAGAGGCTCAAGGCGTCGATGATGGACTCCGTGACGATCAAATCCTTGTGCGCCTTCACCGACGCGCCGTTCCATACTCCCTTGTGCGGTCCCGGCAAGTAAAGATGCGCCGGACCCTCGCCCACGGCCCGGCGGCCGTACATCCCGACGACGCCCCCATTTTCGTCCAGGATCGGGAACGTGACGCACCCGTGGAAGAATTCCCCGCCCTTCGCGTTCAACACGCCCACGGCTTTCAACCCGGCGGCGAACTCATGGCCGGGGTCCTCCGGCAACATCCGACGAAGTCGGCCGTCGGCGAAACCGACCTTGAAGTGGTTGAACAGCGAAGGCTCCTTGATCCCGCGCCCGGCGAGGTAATCCTGGGCCGGGCGACTCTCGCAAAATGCCCCGTGGTAAATCTCCACCGCCCGCGTCAGATACGCCGACGCCGGTACAGACGAAGCCGCCGACAGCGCAGGGGGCGCCGTCGGCGGCGAAATCCGTTCCTTAAATTGTCCATTCCCGTTCACCACGTCCCCGCCCACCAAAGGCAGGAGCGCCGCGTATATCTCCCCGAAACTCTTCTCCTCCTTCCTCATTTTGAAATCGATGACGTTCCCGTGTTCCCCGCACCCGAAACAATTCCAGACCCACTTATCCCCACGTTTTCCGACGGAAAGGCTCGGATTCTTGTCCTCGTGGAAAGGGCACTTCCCCTTGAAGCTTTCCTTCCCCGACGCCTTCAACGCCACGCCGCTTTCCATCATGATCGTCGGCAGATGTAGCCGCTTCATCGCTTCCAATCGGTAAGGATCAATTTTCATCGTCCATTCCTCCTCTCTCGCCGCTCTCTCGTTTCCGCTCCCCACCCGCCGGGGATGAATCGCTCCTCAATCGTCGTGCATCCCCCCGAACATCAAATCCCGCAGGTGGTTCATGTGCCGACGGAGCTTCCGCACGTTGCACGTCGCCAACCCGTCCCGGAACCGCCGCGCCTCCTCTTCCACGCTCTCCCCCGTCAGGCGGAAGACGAACCCCTTTTTTCCGTCGGGGCGGTTCTCCACCTTCATCCCCGCCAACCAGCCGCCTTCCGACATCAAATATGCCCCTTGCCACAAGTCTCTCGTTTCAATCGTCATGACCGGTCCTCCTTCCGACCCTTGCCGCACGTCCCGCGCCGCTCCGCCTCGTTGAACATCGCAACCTTTGCCCTCAAGAACTATTCCGCCAATCCCTCCCGCCCGCCGCCTTGCACCACGAAGACGATCTCCCGTTTTCCATCCGCCCGGAACAGCACGGATATCTCCTCCACCACGCACGCCCCGGACCAAACCGGCAAGTCCTCGAACTCCATCCCCCCTCCTTTCCCCGGCCTGGGGTCGATCGCGGCGGATCGCTGTCAAGCGGTTTTTTGATGTTTCTTTACCCCCTTCCTTTGCGGTCTAAATCTACATACTATGTAATACCATGTCAAGAGCTTCTACAGAGTATGCCGTTATAATGTTGGGCATGGCCCGTCTGAAAATATCGAAAGAGTCCTTCGCACAACGCTTGGTCAGAATCCGGAAATCCTCCGGCTTGACCCAGGTGGAACTCGCCAAGACATCGGGGATATCTCCGCGAATGGTCGCCCACTACGAAACCAAGATTCAGAACCCCGCGCCGGACACCGTCCTGCGCCTGGCTAAAGCGCTCAAGGTTTCCGTGGACGAGCTTTTCGGAAATACACCGCTCCCAAAACTGGACGTCCCCAAGAGCCGGAAACTCTTCAAGAAATTAATAGCGGTCGAGGGCCTCCCGGCTCATGCTCAAAAAACCGTCATCGATCTGATCGAGGGCCTGGAAGCCAGGCACAAGGAAAGAAAAAACCGATAGACGTTTCCTTTCACCCGCCAAAAGGAAAACCACCGATTCTTCCGTCGGTGGTTTTTTTATTCGGCCCCTTTCCTTCCCGCCCCCGCTGCCGGGGGCGGGCCGCGCACATGGGCGCGGGTGGGGGATGATGGCGGATTTTTTCCGCCGACCTCCCCCTCCCTCAGGGTGGGGGCCGGGGGGAGGGTGGTTCAAAGCGGGGGGGCGCACTCCGCGCCTGATTCAGCGGCGCGGCGTGTGCCCCTGGCTTTTGCTTTTCACGTGGACCGCCGTTTTCCTCTTTCGCCGCTCTCCCCCTCCATCACGGGAGGGGGCCGGGGGGCGGGTGGGGTTAAGCGGGCGTCGCACTCCGCGCCTGGTTCAGCGGCGCGGTGTGCGACGGGGCTTTTCACATGAGCGAGGTTTTTTCCTTTCTGGTTCTCCCGCCCCTTTGGGGCGGATGGCCGCCTCTGGCGGCCGGGTGGGGAAAGGGGAACCGGGGGAGGGGGGCCCCCAGCCGTGCAGGCCCCCCGCCCCCCGCGTGCGGCCGTCGTTGGGCCGCACGGTGTTGCGGGGGGAGGGGGGGCCGCTTTAAGCACGGCGGCATCCGGCAGCGTGGCCCTCTGGGCCACGCAATGGGCCGGGGCCTTGGGGCGGCGCGACGGCGCGGCTCCTTGGCCGCGACGGAAACGGCGCAACCGGGAGCCTTTGACATGGGCGGACTTTTACCACCCCGCCCCGTTGGGGCGGGCCGACGCCGGGACGATTTTTCCCGGCGTCGGGTGGGGAGGATGACGTAGAGCAATACCCCCCTGGGGTATTACGGGTTTAAGATCGACGGAAAACAGTGCCGCCGCGCGGGTTTACCCAACGGGGCGCGGCTTTGGGGAATATGGGGCCCCGAAGCCGCGCCCCGCTTCTTTTGACTTGGCTTTGAAATTGAATTGGCGAGCCTGCACACCCGGACCGTGTTTCCCACCCCATGGCCCGTTGCATTTGTGCCGGGCCATCCTCTGGCGCGCGCCGCGCGGGCGGCCCTGGGGGAGCGCTAGCGGAGGAAGGGCCGCCCGCGCTGGGGTGGGACTGAGGTGCGCCGCCGGACGGCCGCGCCCGTTTCTGGTGCGGCCGCCCGCCGACGCGCCGACCCCGGGCGCGGTGTGGAACGGGACCCGGCCACCCGACAGCTTCTTAACCGGAGCAAACAGACGCCACATCGCGGGGAAGCCGGCCGACCGAAGGGAGGTGCCGGGCCGCGCCGTCTTTGCGCGGACCGGCGGCGGCGCGAAGCGCCGCCCGGCGTTCGTTCAACTCCAGAACCGGAACGTCCGTCCGGGGGATCCAATCCAGCCCGCGCGCCGGAATCTTAATTTTTCCTCATCAGTGACGGCGTCGTCCTCGTCATCGCCGTCGTCCAGGATCGCCGGTTTTTTCGTCCGCCGCGTCCATCCCATCCCCACGCGGCGGGCGGTCTCCATCCATCCGGAAAATAAAAAAACCGCCGGGGGTTCTCCCCGACGGCCGCGGACGACGTCCTCCATCAATCTCCGTCTATTCTTAAGCCTCGATACCAACAATGACCAAAGGAACGGAGGGCACACCTCGACCCTGTCGAAGGACGTTATAAAACTCGCCTTCGTAATAGGGAACGCCGGAACTCATGTTGCTCTGAAGGGACTTCATTGGAAGGATTTCAATACCAACGTCAATCTGGTTTCCGACGTAAAACGCGAGGTGCTTCACGAACAGGTCATAGGCCACAAAAGCGTATTTTCCAAATTGAACCTCGACGGCCACCCGGTCTTTTACAAAATCGGTCTGGTTGTAGCTGAAAATGGGTGTTTCACCGGCCGCCTTGATCTCTGCCTTCTGCTGATCGGGCGACATCGTCAAGGTTTTCCTGATGAGCTTTTCACTTTTGGTCACCCAATAACTGACCCGGCTTTCTTCCCACTTCTTCGCTCGAAGAAGTTCCTTGAAAGAAGCATTCATGTCGATGGGGCTAAAAAGAAGTTCGCCCTTCATCGTTTTTTCCTTCGACACCTTCGTCTTGCACTCCTCAGCGTCCACCCCGGACACAACGCTTTTTATCTCCTTCCAAAGTCCAGGCTTGTGAACAAGGAGGAATTCAAGACCGTTCAGATGCGAATAAACCTGCGCCATTTTCATCGAAGGGCATACCTCAGAACTTTTCTTTCCTTCTCTAAAAGCGTCAATTGTGAAGTAGACCGTGGACGCGGCGGCAACCAGGGCGCAATAGTCAAACGGTTGCCCGCCACTGCGGGGTCATAGACGGGTTGGTTCATGGGCCTCGTCCGCAACGTCCCATCCATCGCCTCACGTATGCGCCGACGGGCAAGCTGAACGTATTTAGGGACCAGTTCGGCCCCGACGCCACGACGACCATGACGGACAGCGGCAATCACGGAAGTTCCGGTACCAAGAAATGGATCCAACACCCAATCATTTACGTTCGTCATTGACAGCACAAGCCGCTCGATCAGCTCGACGGGAAACTGGCAGGGATGGTCCGTCTTTTCAACGTGATTGCTTTTCACGTTGGGGATCACCCACACATCGCCAGGATTTTTCCCCAACGGATTGCACGAATATTGTCCAGCCTTTGGACCCTTAAAGTGTTTCTTCCCTGGATATTTCTGTGGGACGCGGATTGGATCAAGGTTGAATGTAAAGTCTTCGCCCTTGGTGAACCAAACGATTGTTTCGTATCGGCCAGAAAATCGACGGCTACAGTGCAGACCGTGCTCAAAGTGCCATACGATCCGGTTTCGCATTTTGAAACCCATCTCGGCAAACACCGGGTACAGGGCGATATCCAGTGGAACAATAGACCCGTTGTCCACGAAGTTTCCAACCTGCCAGCATATGCTCCCATTGGGGGACAACACACGAGCGCACTCCCGGATGACCTCCTTCTGCTGGCGCAGATAGGTTTCAAGGTCCAGGCGGGATTCATACTCTTTGCCGATGTTGTAAGGCGGCGAGGTGACAACAAGTTTGACTGATTCCCGTGGGATGTCTTTGAGCAGGTCAGCGCAATCGCCTGGATAGAGGACGACGCGCTCGGTGGGTGAAAACCTTGTCGCTATGTCGTGTTTGCCGTTCTGCATCTGCTTATGGTATCGGAATGAGGTTGGCCGGTCAATCCGATTGTTTCCCTCTCCACCTCCTGCCCGTCAGCGCGCGGTTCTGTTCACGTCCATCCGACCGTTGTCGACCTCCGGCAGCGTCCATCCCGTCTACCTGGGCGGCGACCGTCAGGAGCGGTCCACCGCCGGGCGCTGGCGGCGGCGCTCCGTCGCCATCGTCTCCAACCTTCGGTGCTGCCTCTTCCTTCGTCGCTGTCTCTCTGTCTCGCTGGCGGAATTTGGTTATAGACTCCTTTGACGGATTTCTAATTTCAGTTCTCCGTCAATCCGGACCGTTCCGATCGCCAGGAACAAAAAAACCCGCCGAAGGTTTTATCCTCCGACGGGTTCCCCCTGTATGCTCCGGGCGCTCGGCCCGGTTAGAACCCTCTCACATTCTTTCGGCCATTTTTTTCTTTAGTAGCTCGTCGTTTAAATAAATTCCTTCGGCATAGACCCGGCCCGGGCGGTCATCGTCGAAGCTGTAGAACACATGCCCGAGGTAGCGGCCGTAGTCGTCGGTCTTCTCCGTCTTCACCACAATACCGCACGCCTTCATCAACCGATCGCGGACGTAGTCCCGAACCTCTTTTCCCTTCTTCGTGTAGAGCTCCGGAGCGTTCAGTTTAGCAAGACGGATACGCTCACCATAGCGTCGATTTTTAAACCCGGTGTCGATATTGAGGACCAAAGTATCCCCGTCGACGATGTCCACCACCTCGGCCCCAAAAACGTAATCCGCTTCCGTCGGACGCTTCAAAACGCCCGCGTCCGTGTTCTTCTTCACTTCCCGCTCGTATTCCTTGCCCGCTATCGCGGCCCTCAGCCGGTCACGGCTCCATCCTTCCTTGATGGCCTTGTCTTCGTAGAATTTCCGCGCCGCGTCGTCGTGTATCTCGATCAGCTGGCGGTAGGCGCTCCACGTTAGATTTTGTACCCCAGGGTACAATTCCTGCTTGGTGTAGACTCTCCGGAACACCACCGCCCGCCGGATCGTCTGCGGGTCGGTGTCCAGGTCCTCGCCCATCTTCTCGATGACCGATTCCCCGTAATGATTGCGGCCCGTCAAACCCGCCTCTAAAATCTTGTCACCAATCTCCCAGTACGCCAGCGCCCGATTACTGTCGGCGCTCCGCCCGGCCTTGTCCGCTTCTTTCAGCTTTTCATCGACGAAGGCCATCAGCTCCTTGTAAGCGCTCTCCGTCAAACGTTTCTTGTCTTCGCTCGGCATCGGCTCTGTTTACTTTCCCGACGGAACGGGTATTTCATCAAGAAATTCAGCGTCAAAAGTTGGCACCCCGGTTTTCTGATTCGTCAAAATCCCAATATCCAACCTCTGGCCCCTGAATTTCCCCTCACTCGTGACCGTCGCATAAACATCGATGAAGGAAAACTCAACCGATGTCACCTTCTCGACGTGCGCAACCGTGAGCATGCCACCGGTCGGGAACACCCCATAGACCATGTGGCCGTAGTAATTAGACGGAAGCTGCGTCGGAATATCCTTTAGTTCCGGCACTCCAGATGTTCCAGGAATATGAAGTGCTAAAGCTTTCTTGCTCCCTTTGAAATCCATGACGACGAGGTCTTTCTTGGTCCTCAATACCTTCCCGATCATCGGCCTGAAAGCAGGATCGTTATCCAAGCCCGTCACACCACTACACCCGATAAATACCGCCGTGATCGTCGTCAAGCACACTGCCGGAATCCATCTCTTCATTTCCCATCCTCCCGTCTCTTCCCGTACAAATAGTTCACGAGGTAGTTGTGCCCCACCGTGTCCTCGGTGGCAGGTTGACGAACCAAATACGTCCATTCCTGATTCCAAGGGCGCATGCCCATGTATTTCAAAATGTCGTTCACCATCGGGACGGGGTCCTTCGGATAACGGTTGTTCACCGCTTCCGCCAAGCCAAGCTTGTTTTTATCGACGACCATCTGCGAACCGTTCCCCTCGTAATGAACTCGTGAACGCTCGGCCGGGGTCAGCATTAGAAAACTCTGATAGCCAACCATTGATCCTTGGCTGTGTGCGTCGACGTAAACAACACCAAATAACCGGATCGCCTCCCGCATGGCATCACGCGCCCGAATCACTGTAATATCGTGCGCTCCAAACTCTTCTGCGACAATTTGAAATATATCTCCAAGGCCGAGGAGGTGGGTATTGTTCTCGACCACCGCGACCTTGCTAACGTTGTTCTTCTTCGCAATTTCGCGCGCCTCGTTACTGGCGTAGTCATCCGTCGTGCGAACGCCGCAAATGAATAGCAACGGGTGCTTGGGGTCCCAGGTTAATGGCATCTGCACATCTGTACCGTCGAGCGACCCGCTCGTCCCAACCATTCCTAAACTCAAACGGATTTTTTCGACGCCGGAGGCATTAATAAAATCGCCGCCGGATTTTGCGATGTTGTCTTCATAATTAACCATCTTCTCTTTCGCCGCTTGCACAACGGGCAAATCGTTGAGGTGCTTTCCCGTCTCAACCAGTTGGCGTTCCGTCCAAGTGACTGCTTTATTCTCGACAGATACCCAGCCATCCACCAACTGCTTTGCCTCCGCCGCCGTTTCCGCCCCGATGGACTTCGTCGTCTGATAGGTGTTTTGCGCCGCGTTCGTGGTCAAAGCTTCCGTCCAGGACACGGCTTTGGAAAGGACCCCCTCCGACGGGACGGGGGTGATGGAAACGACCAAGGAGGAAGCGACGGCGGTTTTTGTGGTGGGAACCTGCTGATCTTTCTCGGACGTGACCGGCGAGGGGATCCCCTGCGTCCCCCCACCTTTTCCGCCCAGGCCCAGCCAGTTGCCTACTATCGACGTCCCGGCCGCCAGGGCCAGGGTCGTCAACACCAAGCCGGCGGCAGCGTAGCCCTTAGGCTTTGAACTCGGGGAACCGCTTTCGGGCGTCGTCGATGGTGATCTTGGTGTAGAGGGTCCATTCGGCGGGACCTCCCTTGCTGGTGAGGTGCCCGGTCCAGAGTTGGCCGCATTTGCTGCATCGAAAGAGAATGTCTCCGAAGGGGATATCAGCAACTCTCTTGACGAGCTCGTTGAGCTCATCTTGTTCGTCGGATTCTCGCTTAAGCTCCTGCTTGTCGTTCCCTTCGAAGCTACCGACCACGTCCCGTCTTGGTTGGCAACAAGATTCCATTTTGTTTTCACCCCATTTTCGTCAACCGAATAGACTTCCTTAAGCCGGAACCCTTTCGCCGTCATCTCCTGGATGCTTTCATTCGGAATGATCGCCTGAAAAGCGCCCCCGCCCGTGTCCGCGCCAGGCACCGCGTGGGAACCATAGGAAGCCACGTCCTCACTCGTCGGAAGACGCATCCCGTCCGGCACTTTGCCGGGCGTTTCAAATTCAAACACAAAGACCGT
This sequence comes from Elusimicrobiota bacterium, assembly GCA_003158755.1. GTDB lineage: Bacteria > Elusimicrobiota > Elusimicrobia > FEN-1173 > FEN-1173 > FEN-1173. Next base: position 13,523 of record PMLF01000078.1, read on the forward strand.
GTTGGTGTTTTTTACCAGTTCTCCGGACGGCCTTCTCAATTCCAGTGTCTCCGCAATCTTTAGGGGAGTGTCGGAGGAACTAATATCCTTTGCTAGCGTGACATAAGCGTCCTTGCCGCCAAAGGTTCCCCTGCCTTCCAAATAGCGGACAGCGTAATCCTCCGGCATCGCCCTCGCAAACACCCGTCCGCTCTCCGGCGGCAACGCTTGGAGGACGTCCGGCGGGATCGCCGTCGCCTCCGGACCGGCGCGGATGCTATTGCCTTTCGGGCTGGCCGCCTCTGATGCCTTCGCCGGTTCTTCGCCCTTGTTCAGCCACTCCGGCATGTTCCGACGGTAAGCGTCCAGCTCGATCACTGCCCTTTGATCGCTCCATCCACCACGATCCGTCATCCACTGCGTTTTCCCGTTCTCCGTCTTTTGGATGCTCTCCGTCCACACCTGGCCTTCCAGCGCCTCGGGATCCATACGCGCCACCGACAAATCGGGGCTCTTCATCTCATACCGCCACTGAACGTCCTTAGCGTCCGTGAACACCCGCGTATCCCCGAACGCCGACCCGCCGCGCTTCGGCTCGAAAATGTTGATCGAATCCTTGGGGACGAACGGCGCGACGCTCGACGGCTTCACCTTCCCGAACGATAACGACCACATGGGGTCGTCGCCCACCCTCTCCCCCGTCGGCTCAAACGCCGTCCCCGCCACCTGCCGCCCTTTGAAATCCGTTTCCAACTGCCGCAACGCGGCCGGGGGCGTCCCGCCGTCGGGTTCCATTCCCGCCGCGCGCTCCGCCAACGTCGCCCGATCCGTCGGGTGGACTACTTCGTACGAATCACTCGGCGGCAAATCCGACAACCTCGCCGCGCCGACGGAGCCGCCGCTTTCTCCGCCGAACAGCGCTTTGAGTCTGCCCCACATTCCGCCGCTCGTCGTCTCCGATCCGAGTCCGGCCGCCGCATCGCCACGGCCAAGCAGGACCCGCCCGGCGGCCCCGATCTTCTCGTTGATCTCGCTGAGAACGGCCCTTGTCCTTCCCAATAATCCTGTATTAGTCTCTACGGATGTAATACTTGTAGTATTTACACCATCCGAGACCAACCCCCCGGCCTGGGACCCGTTTCCCCCCTCCAACCCGCCCGCTCCAAGTCTTGCGGGACCTGCTCTCGTTTCTTGGGCTCCTGCTCCATTCGCATCTTTCCCCACCTTAAGAGGCGAATAGAAGTGAT
>PMLF01000057.1 GCA_003158755.1 Elusimicrobiota bacterium
GGTTCGAGTCGGGGAAAAATGGAGCCGGGGATCGGGATCGAACCGATGACCTGACGCTTACGAAGCGTCTGCTCTACCAGCTGAGCTACCCCGGCGAAAATATTAAGAGGATCGAGGTTGTGTGATTCTAACAAGTTTTCCGTAATCCTGCTTTCCGTCGGTTCAGTCCCGCCCGATAGATTGAAGGAATGTCCCCTCCTTCACAAGGAGCCCGCTCCTTAGGAGCCGGGGTCTGTTCGGCCCGTCGCAAACAGCGCTCCTCCGGACAACAGAGACAGCGCGAGCCGCGCGAGGCTGTTGCCTTTCATTATATAGGAGCTTCATGAACACACCCAAGCATCTCATCGGCATCGATGTCTCGTCGGTAACATTCACCGCCACCGTTTAAGACGCGCTCGCCAACACTTACGGCAACGCCACCGACTGGGCCAACGCGCCGGAAGGGTTCGTGGCCTTCCACCCCGAAGGCCCCGGGCGAGTTGCGCCTATATTTCTTTAAAGGTAAATTGTCGTCGTGGCAATGCCGAGCCTCATCGCGCGACGCGACCAATTCTTTAAGAACATCAACGATCAGGGCATTGCCCTGACCTACGACGACGTCCGGCTGACCACCGGCCACTCGGAAGTCCTCCCCGACGACATCGACGTCGAGTCGAAGTTCTCCCGGAACGTGGGGCTCCGCATTCCCATCGCCAGCGCCGCCATGGACACCGTGACGGAAGCCGAAATGGCGATTGAAATCGCTAAATTGGGCGGCATCGGCGTCATCCACAAGAATTTCTCCCCCCACGATCAAGCCTCGCAGGTTGCCAAAGTGAAGTTCCATCTGAACGGGCTCATCGGGAAGCCGATCTGCTTCAACCAAAACGTCTCCATCGAAGAGATCCTGAACACCCGGAAGCAAAAGGGTTACGCTTTTCACTCCTTCCCCATCGTCGACGACGAGCACCGCCTCGTCGGCATCTTGACCGAAAACGACTTCACCTTTTGCGAGAACCTCGCGCTGAAGGCCAAGCAGGTGATGACCAAGAACGTGATCACGGCGAAACCGGGCGCCAGCCTGCGGGAAGCCTACGACGTCATGAAGGACAACAAGAAGAAGTCCCTTCCTTTGAGGGACAAAAGCGGCAAGGTGGCCGGCCTTTATACCTTCAGCGACGTGAAGCGCATCCTGGTGGGCGATTCGAAAACCTTCAACGTGGATAAGACGGGCCGCCTGCGCGTGGCCGCCGCCATCGGCGTTTACGACGACGCCTTCGCCAGGCTGGAAAAGCTCATTCCCGAGCAGGTGGACGTGGTGGTCATCGATACCGCTCACGGGGATTCGAAGGGCGTCCTGGAAACGCTCAAGATGGTTAAGAAGAAATACGACGTGGACGTGATCGCCGGGAACATCTCCGAGGCGGAATCGGCGGAGCGCTTGTTGAAGGCGGGTGCCGACGGTCTAAAGGTGGGTCAGGGACCGGGGTCGATTTGCACGACGCGCATCATCGCGGGCATCGGGAAGCCCCAGGTGAGCGCCGTCTACGAGTGCGCCAAAGCCGCCCGACGGTACAAGGTGCCTGTCTGCGCGGACGGCGGGCTCAAGTATTCCGGGGACATTTCCATCGCCATCGGAGCGGGGGCCCACTCCGTGATGATGGGCAACATGCTGGCCGGAACGAAAGAAAGCCCGGGCGATTTCCGCTTTCACCAAGGGGTGCAGTATAAGGTCTATCGCGGCATGGGGTCCCTCGGAGCCATGGAAAGCAGCAAGGGCTCGCGCGAGCGATACAATCAGGGCAAGAACGATTTGATCCCCGAGGGCATGGAAGGCATGGTTCCTTACAAGGGACCCGTCAAAGAAGTGATCCACCAATACGTCGGCGGCCTCCGGCGCGGCATGGGCTACGTGGGCGCCCGGAGCATCGAGCACCTGAGGGAGATCGCGCAATTCATCCGCATCACCGAGGCGGGGAAAGCGGAATCTCATCCGCACGATATCGTCATTACTCGGGAGGCTCCGAACTATCAGGAGAAGATCTAAGCCATCCCCGGGAACGGGATTTCACGCGACGCCGGCGCCGAAAGCGCCGGTTTTTTTTATTTCCAGGGACGTCCCCGGTGATAGGAACTACTAAGCAACGTTCGCCTGTGACACCAGGGAAAAAGAACTAAACTACCGAGCAGCGTCCCTATCACTATTTACGCTGGGATTGCCGAGGCATCGCAATGCGACTTTGGAGCCTGCATCCCTGTTTCCTGGACGCCAAGGGGCTTTCGGCCCTTTGGAGGGAAAGCTTGTTGGCGAAGAAAGTCCTTCAGGGGAAAACGGTCGGGTATCGAAGCCACCCGCAATTGGCTCGGTTCAAAGGGTGCGGGGACCCCTTGGCGGCTCTGGAGAGTTACCTCGACGGCGTCTACTTGGAATCGGTCCGGCGCGGCTACCATTTCGATCGGTCCAAGCTGGGGGGGAAGAAATTCAGTTCCCGGATCCCGGTCACGCGGGGGCAGATGGAATTTGAACGCCTCCACCTGGACCGAAAGCTGAAGCGGCGGGATCCCCTGAAGCGCCGCGAACTTCGAAGTTCGTCCCGCATCCGTCTTCACCCTCTTTTTAAGGAAACGTCCGGGGCCGTGGAACCTTGGGAAAAAGTCGCTTCCAAAGGAAACGCCGATGACCGTTAGATACCGCGAATGGTATGAACAACTCCTTAAACCATCCTGGGCGCCGCCCGCGAAGGTGTTCGGGCCGGTGTGGACGGTACTCTACCTCCTCATCTCGGTTTCGTTCGGCGCCGTGCTGTACCGTTGCGCCTCCGGGCAAATGGCGTTGGTGGTGGGTCTGCCGTTTGCCCTGAACCTAGTTTTTAATTTGGCGTTTACGCCGCTGCAATTCGGGCTGCGGAACAATACCCTCGCGGCCGCGGATGTCCTCCTCGTCCTTTCGACCCTGGTCTGGGCCCTCTGGACTATTCGCCCGATCCTCTTTTGGGTGGTCCTCGCCAACGTTCCTTATCTCCTGTGGGTGACCTTCGCCGCCGTCCTTCAGCTCAACATCACCGTCATGAATTGGGACAGGAAATGACGGCCCGATCGCGGACGCCGATCTTGATCGGAATTTCGTCGTGCCTGTTGGGCCAGAAGGTCCGCTACGACGGCGGCCATAAACTCGACCCCTTTTTGACGGATACGGTGGGGAAGTTCGTTACCTTCCTCCCCTTCTGCCCCGAAATGGAGATCGGCCTGGGAACGCCCAGAGAATCCATCCACCTCGAGGGCTCGCCGGAAGTTCGGCGGCTGGTGGCCGTGAAAAGCGGCCGCGACCTGACCGACGAAATGCGGGCTTATGCGGAGGCCAAGGCCTC
>PMLF01000329.1 GCA_003158755.1 Elusimicrobiota bacterium
CCTCCAAGACGAAGGCCTTGCCGATGGCGATGCCGGGGGACGCGGCCACGCCCTTGAAGACTTTGGTGGCGGAGGAAGGCGGGGTGCTCATAGGGGGGTCCTTTCAATCTTCATCGAATCGTCGTTCGAAGAGGTTTTGAAGCGTGTCGAGCAACTGGGCTTCGTCGGGGCCGTCCGCGGTGATCTTCAGCTGAGACCCGGACTCCGCCGCCAACGTCAGGATGCCCATGATGCTCTTGCCGTCCACTTCATGTCCGTTCTTCTCCACGCGCACATGGCTTTGGTGCTTGTTGGTGGTCTGGACAAAGAGCGCCGCGGGCCTGGCGTGCAGGCCGGTTGGGTTGAGCAAGGTCAGCGTCCTCGAGGTCATTTGCGTTCCAACCGTTCTGCCAGGCGCCCAGCAACTTCCATNNGTTCATTACGGTGTAAACTCGTTCCATCATGTCCTTTTCGATCCTATGCTCGAATTTAAATAATTCAATGAAAAGCGAAAAAACCCGCCGCCGCGGCTAGGAGCGGGAGGAATAGCGGCGATCCTCCCCGCCTCAGGAAAAACACGACGACGACGGCCGCCGCCGTTCCCGCCGCCGGGTGCCACGCCCGCGCCACCGCTACGGCCAGGACGCCCAGGCACAAACCCATACCCAGCCAGGCGCCGCGACCCACCCAACGCTGCACGGGCCATTGCACGAGGAAAGCCGCCACGTCCAAACCTCGACGATAACCGACCAACAATCCCCCCCCTTTGACGACCACGTGCAGGAGGTTGAAGACGATCAGGTAAGAAAGCAGCGTGATCCACCAACTCCCTCGGCGGAAAACCAACCCAAGGACGACCGATCCGATAAGGATCAAGGGCGCCAGCGTGGCCCAGAACACCGTTTCCCCCACCGCGGAGAGAGGGCCCGACATGCTCTTGCGGGCGGCGAGGATGGCTTCCCGGTCCACGGGATTGCCTTGGGCTCGCTTCTCTTCCAGGGACGCCACGACGCCCAGGATGATGTCCGCCGTGTACGGATGGGTGTTGAAATATCCGGCGTGGTCCTGGGCCACCCGAGCCCGCTCTTCTTGATCCGGGTGGAGCCGCCGAAACACGGGCCACAAGCTGAAAAGCCACCCCACGTTCTGCATCCGTTGATAGCTCCACAACGACTGGAACATGAAAGACCGAAGGAAAACTTGGACCAAATCCGTACGCGTCAAGGCGACGCCTGCGTCGGGGACCTTCCCGTCCGCCTCGCCGCGAACGTCGGGCCCGGGGACCGGAATCGTCACGGCTGTTCCGTCCGGACGGGGCGCAGGCGGCCCCAAAAATGGCTCAGCGCCGCCGCGAAACCGACGACCAGGAACAAATCCGCGCCCCGATCCAACCCGTCGAGGACGCGAAGAGGGAAACGGTTCAGGCACCAGTCGACGACCTTCAAACCCAGGAAACTCACCGCCGCGAAAACCACCCACGCCTTTACGAACCAGAGGGCGGACCAGGTCGCCAACGCTTTCCACAGTATCCGTTCCCGCCCCGCCGTCAATCCGTCGACGATCCAATCGCCGAAACGGTCGTTCTGGCGGCGGATCAAAAGGTCCGCCCGCCTCGACGCCCAACCGCACGGGACGGCCAGGAGCAGCGCCAAGACCACCGCGGCGCCGCGGGACGCATAGGCCTCCACGGCCCAGAAGGCGGCCAAACCCCCGATGAGGGCAAGGTCCGTCGCCGCGGGACCCGACGACGGGACGGAGATCAGCATCAATTCCGCCGACAAGCCCGCCGTAAAGCCCAACGGCGCGTTGCCCAGGACCGCCCCGATGATCGAGCCGACGACCAACGGCCGGGAAAGGAGGAAGGGACCCACCGCGATCTGGTCCAGGTTCAAAAACGCGTAGACGAGTCCGGCGAGGAGATAGATCATGAGCCCAAATACTTCTCCACGGGCACGTTGTCGTCCGAGGGCAAGGCCCTCGTATCGATGGGGATCTTCCGGGCGATCAGAAAACGGAGATCCTCCTTGTCCTCGACGCCTAGGGACAGGGACGGAGTGTAGGACACCCGGCCCGGCGCGTCGTGCAGCCCTCCCAAGTTGAGGCTCGGCGGGATCCACCCCGCTTCGGCCAACAACCGCGCTTCCCGGAGGCCCGGCAGGAGCAGCACGACCCGCTCGTCCTTCCATTGGGACGACGCCAGGACCTTCGCCGCGTCCGCCACCGACAACGCGACGAAATCCACCTCGGGAGGAACCGCCAGGCGCATGAGCCCGGCTTGGAAAGAGTCCTGGGAGACGTGATCGGAGACGACCACGATCCGATGGGCTTGGATGACCCTCAGCCAGCCTTCCACCACCTGTCCGTGGATCAAACGGTCGTCGATGCGCGCGAGGACGATCATGTCGTCACACCCTTCTCAGTTTTTGCAGAGGCCGGCAGATGTTGCGGGACGCGTCGTCCACCAGCTTTTGAGCCAACTGGTCCAAAGGCATGTAATGCCGGTGGGTCATGGCCGCGATCAACATGGGGAGGTTGACCCCCGTCACCACGTCGAAGAGGACCGACGGATCGCGGAAAAATCGGAGGCCCACGTTGCAGGGGGTGCCGCCCAGCATGTCCGTCAAAATCAAAACCCCGGCTTCCGTGATCACCTCTCCCAACGCGTCTTTGAGGCGTTTCTCCAGTATGCCGGGCCCTTCGTTGGATTCCAAACCCAAGGCCATCACCGACGGCTGTTTCCCGACGATGCCTTCGGCGCATTTGAGGAGTTCGTCGCCCATGTGTCCGTGCGTCATGATGATTAATCGAATCATAGGAGTTCCATTATCGCTTTCGCCAACCGGGCCGGGGAATGCCTCGCCAAAGGGAAACCGCCGTTTTTTTCCACCAAAGATCGCCGCACCACTCGGACGCCGTCCAGGACCGCGTCCCGGGGCGCCTCCACCGGACGGGAATGGGTCTGGGCGTAACGGCGCACGACGCTCGCCGGAAAAGGTTCTCCGTTGACCAACATCACGTCCACGCACGAATCCCCGCGTCCGAAGGCGGCCCGGCAGTGGTCCACCACCGCCCGAAGATGATCGGCGGCGGTGTAGCGATCCGTTTCGCCCGGCTGCGTCATGACGTTGCACACGTAGACCCGCAACCCTCGGGTGCGGGCGAGAGCTTGCGCCACGCCCTTCACCAAGAGAGGCGGCGCCACGGACGTATACAACGAACCCGGTCCCAGCACCACCACGTCGGCGTCTTCGATGGCTTCCAAGACGCCCGGCGCCGCCGGGGGATCGGAGGGGATCAACCCGACGCGGCGGATGCGCCCGCCGCTCAAGGAGACGCGAGTCTCGCCCACCACTCGACGTCCATCCGACAAACGAGCCGACAAACGCGTGGGCCTCAGCGTCGACGGTAGAACCTTGCCTCGGACGGCAAGGACGCGCCCCGCCGCCGGCAAGGCCTTGTCCAGCCCCCCGGCCACGTCGCTCAACGCGGTCAAAAACAAATTCCCGAAAGCGTGTCCCGCCAGGGCGTCGCCCCGGGCGTCGCCTTCCGTCCCCGGGAAACGGTATTGGAACAAGCGGGAAAGGAGCGCGTCGTCCTCGGCCAGAGCCACCAGGCAGTTGCGGAAATCCCCTGGAGGAAGCACTCCCCAGGAACGCCGCAGGCGGCCGGAGCTCCCCCCCTCGTCCGTCACGGTCACGATCGCCGTGATGTCGGGAGTGTACTTCTTAAGGCCGGACAAAAGCGAAGATAATCCGGTGCCGCCGCCCAGCGCCGCGATTTTCATTACGACCGAGAAACGTCCCGGTGGATCACCCGCGCGTCGCCCCGCTTCCGGGAGCGGACGAACCGCGCCAGGGCTTCGGCGATCGCCACGCTGCGGTGCCGGCCCCCCGTGCAGCCCACCGCGATGGTCAGGTAACTTTTCCCCTCCCGGGCGAACGCGTCGAGGAGGAGCGAAAGCAGGTCCTTCACCTTGGCGAGGAATTCTCCGGTCAAGGGACTGCGCATGACGTACCGCGACACGGGGGCGCGCCGACCGTCCAGGCGGCGAAGGCGGGGCACCCAGTTGGGGTTGGGCAGGAAACGGACGTCAAACACCATGTCGGCGTCCATCGGCACGCCGTATTTATACCCGAAAGACATTACGGAGACGGACATCCCGCGCTGGTGGTGCAGCCCCAGGGTCTTGACCGCCACCTCTTTGACTTCGGCGGGGGTGAGGCGCGACGTGTCGATGATCTTGTCCGCCAGGTCCTTGACTTCCCGCAGGGCGGTCCTCTCCCGACGGATCCCGGCGGCCACGCCTCCGCTCAACGGATGCCGGCGGCGGGTCTCGGAGAAACGCCTCAGGAGCGTGGCGTTGTCCGAATCCAGGTAGAGCACCCGGGCGAAGGGATCCTCCTTCTTCAGCCGCTCCAAGGAGCGGGCGAGCCCTCCGGCGGGCAAGCCCGCGCGCACGTCCACTCCGACGGCGATCCGGGAAAGGCTTCGGCCCCACCGGCGATAAAGTTGGATGAGGGACGGCAACAGCTCCAGAGGAAGGTTGTCGACGCAAAAATAACCCACGTCCTCCAGGGCTCGGAGGGCGACGGTTTTGCCCGCGCCCGAAAGCCCCGTCACGACCACGCGGTCGAATTCGCCGGCGGTCGAATTTTTCGTCATGGGGAGGGATCAGCCCCGGGAGGGGCCGCCGACCATGCGGTGGATCAGCCGGTCGTTGAGCTCTCGGGCGGAATAGACGCCTTGTTGCTTCAGCCGCTGGTTCATGGACGCCACCTCGATCAGCGCGGCCAGGTTCCGGCCCGGATGGACGGGGACCCGGATCTCCGGAACGGTGACGCCCAGGAGCGTCGTCCGGTTCTCGTCCAAGCCCATGCGGTCGTAATCTTTTTTGGAGTCCCACATTTCGAGGTGGACCACCAGCTCGATGAGGGAACGTCCGAGGATCGCCCCCACGCCGAAAATTTTCCAAACGTCGATGATGCCCAGGCCCCGGACTTCCATGTGGTGCTGGACGATCTGGTTGCCCGCCCCCACCAAGATGCCGCCGGGTTTGTGCCGTATCTCCACCTGGTCGTCGGCCACGAGCATGTGGCCGCGCTTCAAGAGCTCCAGCGCGCACTCGGACTTTCCGATGCTGGAGGGACCCAGGATCAAAACCCCCATGCCGTACACGCTGACCAGAGTGCCGTGCACGTTGGTGGACGGGGCCAGCCGCTCCTCCAGGTAAGCCGTCAATTCGCCGATGAGGCGCGCCGTCTCGAACGCGGACCGGAAAAGAGGGACCTTGAGGCGGTCGCATTCCTCCTGCATTTCCGGCGCCACGTCCCGCCCGTGGGTAATGATGAGGCACGGCAGGTCGGGGCTCGAAAGGAGGCGCTCGAAAACGTCCATGCGCTGGGCGCTGGAAAGGGTTGAGACGAAGGCCGATTCTCCCTGGCCGAACACCTGGATGCGCTCGCCGCGATAATAATCGAAGAACCCCGCCAAGGTCAGGCCCGGACGGTTGATGTCGGCCACCCTCACCAGGCGGTCATATCCGCCCTGTCCCGCCAGAACGGTGAGCTTCAACGTCTCCGACTGGCTCTTCCAAAGCTCCTCGACTTTCAGCGGGGCCGCGCTCGGCGCGTTATCAGTAGTCATCTTCGCCGCCCAGGATCTTCATGACTTGATCGACGGAAGGAGCGTCTCGAAGCGCCTGCCGGAACGATTTGTCCTTCAATAGACGGGAAATTTTCGCCAGGGCCTTGAGGTGCAACCCCGCCGCGTCCGGAGGCGCCGCCACCAGGAAAATAATATAAACGGGCTCTCCATCCAAGGCGTCGAAGTCCACCCCTCTTTTGGAAATTCCGAGGGCGGCCGCTTGGGCCGGCACCGCCGGGGATTTCCCGTGGGGGATGGCCACGCCCTGGCCGATGCCCGTGGAACCCAAGGACTCGCGGTCCACCAACGTCCGCAACAGCGCCTGCGGGTCGGGAAGTTTCTTGGCGTTTGCCAACAAGAGACAGAGTTCCTCCAACACCTCGCGTTTCCCCTGCGATTTCAGATCGAGGGTGACGGCTTCGGGAGAGAGGAGGTCGACGAGTTTCATGGATGCAACGCGCCGTGTCCCGGGATCGCGATTTCGATCTCGGTCACGAGAGGTTGGGCTCCAGCAGGCCGTAGGATCCGTCCTGCCGTTTGTAGAGGATGGACAACTGGTCGTCGTTCATGAAAACCGTGAAACCGTGTTTCTTGACTTCCAACTCCTCCACGGCTTCGGCCACCGACATGGGGTAGGGCGTGAACCGGGTGACGCGGCTGAGGCGGGGCGCCTGGACGCCGTCGTCGGAACCTTCCGTGATCAGCGGGAGTTCTTCGGGAGCGGGGACCATCCGCAGGGATTGCACCGAGCGGCGGCCCCGCACGCGCTTGTCCTTCTGACGGGCCATGTGCTTGTGAAGCTTTTCCACCACCAGGTCCACTCCGGCGTACAGATCGGCGGCCTCGCCTTCGGCGCGAAAATCCGTGTGGCCCGCGGCGTGGACGACGATCTCGGCCAGATGACGGTCTTTCTGAACGTCCAGGATGACGTGGGCGCGGACGGCGGAGTTGAAGTGGCGGGCGACGCGGGCGAGGCGTTTCTCGACGTAATCGGCCAACGCCGGGGTGAGTTCGATATGACGTGCGGTGATATGGATCTGCATGGAGGAAATCCTTTCCGGGATGCCGGAACCGGGTTCAGCGACCCCAATTCGAGCGGCGATTTTGCGGCTTTCGGCCACCACGCCGAACCATCGAATGCGCCCGTCCGGGTCATCATCGGCCTCGGCGAACTGGTGAACCAATTTTTAGCAAATCCGGCGGAAAGCGTCAAAAAATCGTTTGTTAAGATTTTTCGCCACCTCCTTCAAAACAGCGGAATCCTGAAACCATGCGGCTTACTCGTCGAACCGCGGCGGCAGGATGATTCCCAAGAGCCACAGCTGTCCGGTTAAACATCGACGGTAATTTGCTCTCGGTTTGTTTTTCCCCCTCCTTTGTAAGGAG
>PMLF01000123.1 GCA_003158755.1 Elusimicrobiota bacterium
AAAGGGGGAAGAAAATCCCGTCCATTTCGTAACTGGCTCCTTTTTAGACGACCTGGAACATCGAAAAGTGTCTTGGATACTACTTGGAATCGGATGAAAGGCTCGTTCCTGGATAATAGTGAGATAAGATCGCGTCGAACCGTTCTCCCCGCTCGGCGCGGCCGGCGGCTCCGCCTTGGCAGAGGCCGACGCCGTGACCCCAGCCGCCTCCGAAAACGTAGACGCGGACGGGTTTTCCCCCTCGCTCCTCCGTCTCCAGGACAAAGAGTGAACTACGCAGCGAACCGCCCCCGAAAGAGCTTCGAATCGCGGCGTCGCTCCGGAGGACCAGTTCCCCCCGGGTTCCGGCGATCCGCAAAGAACGGACGCGTCCGTCGGGATATCGGCGGAGGACCTGGACCCGGGTTAGGCGTCCGATATTTTTCTTTCGACGAGCCGCCGCTTCGATATCCTCAACGGTGAACACCCGCGCCCATCGGTGGTGGCAGGCGGGCACATACCGGGATGCCCGGCACGGAAGACCGTACGGAGAGGCCGTGATCCATTCCCGGAACTCCCAGTTCCCTTGGGGCGGGTGATCCTCCTCAGGACCTCCCGGCAGATAGGCGGAACCGAAACCCCAGGCGTCCTTGGCGCTTCGCGCATACCCTCCGCAGTTGGAAGCGTAAGGCGTGAAAGCCGGTTTTCCGTGATAGAGGAGGAGCATCCCCCGGGTGGAGTCCACGGCGCGACGCACGGCCTCGGCCTCGTTCGACGCCCCAGCATAAACCTGGCAATGCTGTCCGTCGCAAAGGTCGTAGCCGTCCCGTCCGTGCGGATGAGACTTCACGCGCGAAGCCACGTAGGTGCGGGCAACAACCGCCTGGGCTTTCAGGGCTTCCTCGGGCCACGTCGACGGCATCTCGGCCCCGACGACTCCATAGAGATAGGCCTCCACCGGCATCTTCACCGACAGGACTAAGCGCCCCCGCCGAAGGGACACTTTCAATTCTCCCCGAACTTCCTTGTCCGCGACGCCGCTCCAAACGAACCCTTTGCCGAAGGAAAGGTGATCGACGATGATGGTATGGTTGGAAGGGTTCTCCGTCGAAACGGAAAGATTCCCCTTGAAACGGCCCGACTGGGTGCCATCGGGAGACACCAGCAGCCCCGAGGTCTTCCCCGCGCGCACCTTCCACCGTTCTCCGGCTTGTCCCCTCGCCAGGATTCGCCCGTTTTCGTCCATGGCTCGAAACGGGGCGGACGCGCGAAAGACGGCTTCCTGAACGGGTTGAGGCCGTCCATGGGCGTCGGCGCCGATTCCCACGCGGACGAAGGGACCGTTCCACGATGCCGGAAGGCAACGCGCGCCGCGGGGTTTTTCGATCCGGTACGGCGGAACGATCTGCTCCGGCGGTCGAGGGAGGAGGGTTTTCAGGCGGGACAAAGCGTCGCGGGCGTCGGAGTTTTTTGAGTCGGCCGCTGCGAGCCGGTCCCATTGGCGCCAGGCTTCTTCTAGGTCGTTGCGCCCTTCGGCCAAACGAGCCAGGGGTGGACGGGCCTCGGCGAAAGAAGCGTCCTCGGCGAGAGCGCTCCGGAACGAGGCTTCCGCCTCCGTGGATTGATCAACGGATAAGAATGTTCGCCCTTTCAGGAAAAAGACCAAGGGCCTCCAGGGAGCGGTGGACAGAAGAAGGTCGAAGAGGGAGGCGGATTCCGAGACGCGGCCTTTCTCGGCGAGGATTTGGGCTCGGGTCAAAAGTGCCCGAGGATCCATATCGGTTTCTTTCAAAAGGGATTCGGCGGCGGCCAAGTCGCCGGAAAGGTAGTCCACGCGGGCTAACTCCCAACGGACTTCCGGCGGACAAGAGGGATCCGTGAGACATTGATTCAAAACGCGGGCCGCCGTGGCGTTGTCGCCGGATTCCAAGGCCCGCGAGGCTTCCTCAAAACACGCGGGAGCCTCCGATCGGGAAACGGCCGCCGGGAGGAGGCACAAGAAAAGCAATAACTCACGGTTCTTCATCGGACGTATCGGAACATTTTTATTTGTCGATGCAAAAGGAAGTCATCGGAAGGGGGAATCGTAGGGGCGGGTCTAAGACCCGACCCGTTTCGTTTGACGAACGTCACCCGCCGCCGATCATCTGGACGATTTCGAGCTCGTCGGATTCCCGGAGGACGGTCGCGCCGTAATCGGCACGGCGGACGATTTCGCGGTTGACCTCGCAGGCCATCCGACCGGCGGTCAGACCCAATTCGTTCAGGAGGGCGGCCAGCGTCAGGCCGTCGGAAATAACCTTCTCCTCGCCGTTCAGTTTGATCTTCATTTCAAGTAGCCCTTCGCGATCCCAAATCCTCACGTAAAGATAATTCGCCGTCGGAGTGACTTCACCAAAACGGTGAAAAAGGATGTTTGTTCTCGCCAGGTGTTCCCCCCTTTGGAAAAGGGGGGTGAGGGGGGATTTCNNTTTTCAAAGGGGGAGGCCAAAAAGCACTGCTTTTCCTAATCTATTGGGTCGCGATAGCTCTACTTGCCAAACACTTTTTTAATGAATCCCTCTTCGTCGGAGACGCCGGAATCGCCCAGGGACTTCGCCAGTTGGGCGAACATCTGCCGCTGTTCCTTGGAGAGCTTCGACGGGATATCCACCCGGATGCGGACCAGCAGGTCTCCCCGCCCGGACCCGCGCAAACGAGGCATTCCGGAACCTCGCAGCCGCAGCAAGGTTCCCGACGCCGTTCCGGGCGGAACGCGGAGCGTGAGGGTGGCATCCACCGTCGGGACTTCCGTTTCGCCACCCAGGACGGCCATCGGGATGGAAATATTCTTATCGGTGAGCAGATCCGCCCCGTCGCGCTCGAAACGGGCATCCTCCTCCACTCGAACCACCACATAAAGATCGCCGGAGGGAGCGCCGCGCTCTCCAGCCTCGCCGGAGCCGCTCACGCGGAGGGTGGTGCCGTCTTCGACGCCGGGAGGGATTCGGACCTTGATGGTTTCCGTCGACCGCGTACGACCGCGCCCGTGGCAAGCGGCGCAGGGGCTTTCCAGAACGCGCCCTTCCCCGGAACAGCGGGGACAGGTCTGGGCCATGCTCAGGAACCCCCGGCTCAACCGCACCTGGCCCGCCCCTCCACACTGAGAACAAACACGCGCGGAGGTGGCGGGTTTGGCGCCGGAACCTGAGCAAACAGAGCAAGGGATGGGACGTTCCAATCGAATGGATGCATCGACGCCATTGAAAGCGTCGTGGAGGGATACAACGTGCTCATACTTAAGGTCCGCGCCGCCACGCCGGGAACCGCGTCCACGCCCGCCGGAGCCGCCTCCGAAAAGGTCTCCGAAGAGGTCCGAGAACGCCTCCCCGAAACCCTCGAACCCCTGGAATCCTTCCCCCCCCATGCCGCCCCGGGCCCCGGCGTGGCCGAATTGGTCGTAGCCCGAGCGTTTCTCCGGGGTGGAGAGGACCTCGTAGGCCTCGTTGATTTCCTTGAACTTTTCCTCGGAAGCCTTGTCGTTCTGGTTTCGGTCCGGATGATGCTGAAGCGCCATCTTGCGGTAGGCGGCCTTCAGCTCGTCGGGAGAAGCGTTCTTGGAAACGCCGAGGACTTCATAGTAGTCGCGTTTGGTGGTCATTAAAGGGTCTCGTAGTCAAAGGTTCCGGTCGTCTCCCCGGCGAAAGCCGAGGTCCAAGTTTTTCCGCCGTCACCCCGGCGAAAGCCGGGGTCCAGGTCATTTAAATAAGATCGCTGGATAAATCCTTCCACTCCGGATTCGATCCTTCGATCAACTCCAGCTTCCATTGCCGTTTCCATTCTTTAATGGCCTTCTCCCGAATTATCGCGGATTCAATGGTGGGATGCAACTCGTCGCATTGCGTCATGCATAATGTT
>PMLF01000037.1 GCA_003158755.1 Elusimicrobiota bacterium
TCCCAAAGCAGGCGCTCTAGCCAACTGAGCTACACCCCGTACCGGATGATATTACGATATGCCCTTTCTTTCGACCAGACCTTCACCCATTCCTTTACGACGATGAAGTTTTGAATCGGGAGGAACCGGCGGTCAGGAGTTTTTCGAAGTTGTCGGGACCGATCGAAGGGAGAAGCAGATACGGTTTGCCGGAGCTCCTTAGGGTATTCAGGACGCCTTCATTGAATTCCGTTTCTTCTCCCCAGAGGATCGCGCGCCAGGATCGGCCCAACGCCCGGTCGAAAGCGGGGTTCTTGGCTTGTCCGTCGTGGACGAGGAGCGTCAGACCTAATTTCTTCGCCGATTCGAAGTAGGGGGACGGGTCCTCCGGGGTGATCAGAAGAAGCGCCTCTCCTTGAAAAACGGCCGGTTCGACGGCGCCCTTGTTTTGCAGGGCGGCTTTCAAAAGGGCCAGGGCATTATTCTGTTCGGCGTTTTTTCGCTCAAGGAAGGATTCCTTCTCCCGCGTCGACGCAAGTTCTTTTTCCAGGACGTCCTTCTTTTCGGTGAGAAGTCCCGATTCCCGTTCCAATTCCCTGACTTGCTTCTGAAGATGGTGCAGGGTCGAATCCGCCTTGGGAAGACTCTCAAGGTGGGATTCCAGCTCGCGAACCCGGGATTCCAGGGATTTCCGGTCGTTCTCGGCCGCGGCGCGCGCTTTGGTCAGTTTGCCGATTTCCTCCCGGTCGCTTTGCCGATCGGCTTCGTTTCGATCCCGTTTTTTCCTTTCCTCTTCCGCCAATTGTTTCCATTGGTCCCGCTCCGAGAGGACCATATCCAGTTCATTCCGCATCCGGGCGACGTCGTCTCCGTGAGAGAATTCCGGAAGGCCCCAGATGTTTTGCGACCCCGGGGTTTTCTCCTTCGCTTTGGCCAGGAGCTCGTCCATTTTCCCCGGCTTGGAAGCGGCTTCTTTTATCATGTCCCCCGCGCGGGCCCGGAGCAAACCGTCGGGGGACGTCAGGAGCAGCCATACGGCCAGAGGGAAGCCGAAGCGTTCCGCCACGGGCCAAGAGTCCCTTTGGATGTCCGCGAGGTTGAAGAGTTTCAGGGCTTCGCGTTCTTTTTGGCGGCTCCCGCCCCACACGGAAAGGACGTGAGCCCGAAGAGGGGGCTCCTTTTCGTATTGGTTTTGGAGGATTTTTATTCCTTCCGCTTGGGGAATGTGTTCGGGGCGATAGCCTTTGAGCTTTTTCCGGGCCGCGATTTTCAAAACCAAATCGTGGAACACCCGGGGAGGGAGGTCTTCCAACAACCATTGGACGAGTGGGCCCGGGACGGGCGGGGGAAGAGGCATCGGCCGGGGAGGAAAACCCGCCGGCGGTTTGGAAAAATTAGGGCCCATTTTCTTCACCGCTTCCATGTGCTCCTTTAATTTCCGGAAGGGGTCCGAAAAGTTCTTCTCCATGCCGTCGATTTTATCTTTTTCCCAGAGAAACGCCGGGGAGCTATAAACCTTCGTTGAGGATTTCGATGTCCTTCGCGCCCGAATCGTTGTCGATTTGAATGAAGGGAACGGGGTCGTCCTTCAAGTGGACCGGCTTCATGGGTAGGGAAGGAACCGTTTTTAGCGTAGAGATCCAATGGTATTTTAGGACGAGCATCCCGGGGGACGCGCCGTGAATCCGTATCCGGTCCAACTCCGCGTCCACATCGCCCGTCCCCTGGACGAACCACCCGGAAAGCTCCTTCACTTGGAACATCCGATAGCTCCCGACGGAAGGACTTTCGATGAGGATCCCGTTAAATTTTCGGAGGAGGTCCGCCGCCTGGGAAGACGTCACCGCGATCCGGGAAACGTTGTAGAGGTCCAAATAGTCCTTAAATTCCTTCTCGTCGAAGTCTTTCAAGAACCGCTCGAAAATGACCGGCCGCGTCCCGGTGACGAACAGGGTGAATTTTGAAATCAGGAAATACGCCCCGAAGGGACCGCCCAGAAACTGTTGATGGGTGCGGAAGGCGAGGTACTCCATGTAATGGGGATCTCCCAACTCCCGGCATTCCATCAACATCCGCCCCGGGACCTTTCCTCCGGTTTCCAGGTATCGGATAAATTCTTTCTGGAATTCGGGCCATTGGTTGGTCAGGCGGGGGCAATACGCCTCCCCCCGAACCGCTCCGAAGGTCAGGGCGCCTCCGAACAAAACCGCCAGGATCGCCAACGGGATTCGCAGGGTATCGCCGAGGCGGCGGGAAATTTCGAAAGAAGCCAATCCGTAGATCAACATCCAAAACGGCATGATGTACCGGTACGGATGGATCGACTTCATGCCCGCTTTGTCGGCGAATCCGACGATGAACAAGAAAAAGATCAGCCAAAGGGAAAAGAACGCGGCCTCCGATTTTTGATTCCGCCACATCCGCCGCACGCCGACCGCCGCGACGATCCCCATGAGCAAATTGAATAGGGAGCAGGCTTTTTCCATCCACGTCGGGCCCCAGAACCCGAAGAATCCGAACAGGCGGTTCAAGCCGAACCCGTTGAGGTAATCCGTCGTGGAATTCCAAGACCAGAAACCCAGGGTCGGCTCCAGCCACCCCCAACTCCCGGCGACGACCAACGCCGCCGTCAGCAGGCATTGGACGTGGAACCACCTGGGAGGTT
>PMLF01000273.1 GCA_003158755.1 Elusimicrobiota bacterium
GGAGATGCACAGCCGCTGCTGCTGTTCCGGGGACAAGGCGAGGGCCGGAGTCGCGAGGCGGTCCTTCACGTCGTCCCAAAGCCCCGTGGCCTGGAGGCACCGGCGCACGGCTTCTTCGATCCGATCCCGGTCGATGACGCCGTGGATGCGGAGGCCGTAGGCCATGTTTTCGAAAACGGAGATCGGGAACGGGTTCGGGCGCTGGAAGACCATGCCCACGCGTTTCCGAAGGGAGATAAGGTCCGTTTTGGGCGCGTAGATGTTCTTCCCGTCGAGGAGGACCTCCCCTTCCACTCGCACGCCTTTGATGAGGTCGTTCATCCGGTCGAAGGCCCGGAGCAAGGTGGATTTTCCGCAACCCGACGGTCCGATGAAGGCCGTGATCGTGCGGGAGGGGATGGACACGTTGATGTCCTTCAGGGCCTGGAAAGCCCCGTAGAAAAGGTTGAGCGCCTTGGCCTCGATCTTGGCGCTTGAATTCAGCGGAAGGGTCGAGACGGCCGGGAGCGCCGGGTGGATGTTCGTCGTCATCGGCACAGGTTTATCCAAAACGTCCTGAGACATAGTCTCCCGTCCTTGAGTCGCGAGGGTTGGTGAAAATTTGTCCCGTCTCGCCCAGCTCCACCAGTTCGCCCATGAGGAGGAAGGCGGTGCGGTCGGAAGTGCGGGACGCTTGCTTCACGTTGTTGGTCACGAGCACCACGCTCATCACTTTTTTAAGCCCTTGCAGAGCTTCCTCGATCTTGGCCGTGGATATGGGGTCCAGTCCCGAACAGGGCTCGTCCAAAAGGAGGACGTCGGGACGTACCATCAGGCTGCGGGCGAGGCAAAGCCTCTGCTGCTGTCCGCCGGAGAGGCTCGTGGCGGCCAGGGAGAGGCGGTCTTTGACTTCGTCCCAAAGGAACGCGGCGCGCAAACAGGTTTCGATCCGGCCGTCGGCATCTTCCTCGAGACTGTTCGATTGGAGGCGAAGGGGCAGCATTAGGTTGTCCCGGATGGACATGGGCAAGGGCATCGGCACCGCGAAGACCATGCCCACCTTCCGCCGCAGTTCGATAGCGTCGGTCTCCGGGTCGAAAATGTTTTTTCCTTTGAATAAAACCCTCCCTTCGATCGTGAGCCCTTCCTCCAGGTCCGTTAAACGGTTGAGGCAGCGGAGGAAGGTGGTCTTTCCGCTCCCCGAGGGGCCGATGGCCGAGAGGATCTCGTTGCGCCGCAAGGAAAGCGAAATCCCTTTGAGGAGTTCTTTCTTCCCCGCCCGGATGCGCAAGTCTTCGATGCGGAAGACGTCTTCGGTCGGGACGGGCATCATTTGCTCCCCTTCATCCGCCGGCGCAGGCGCGAGCGGATGACGATGGCCGCCGAGTTGAGGGTGAGGGTCAACAAAAGGAGCACCAGCACCGTCGAGTAAAGCAGCGGCAAGGTGGCGTCGATATCCGGCGACTGGGTGGCCAGGACGTAGACGTGGTAGTTCATCACCATGAACTGCTGGTTGAGCCGCGTCGGCAGGAAAGGCAAGTAGAAGGCGGCCCCGGTGAAAAGGATCGGCGCCACTTCGCCCACGCCGCGGCTGACGGCGAGGATGGTCCCCGTGAGGATCCCGTCCACCGCCTGGGGCAGGACCACGCGGCGCACCATCTGCCAGCGGGTTGCTCCCAGGGAATAGGCCACTTCCCGGTGCCCGCGGGGGACCACCCGCAAGGCTTCTTCCGTTGATACCACGACGGTCGGGAGCGTCAGGAGCGCCAGGGTCAAGGCCGCCCATAAAATGGCCGGCTGGCCGAAATAGAGCTTTCCGCCGAAGAAAGCGGCGTCGATCCCTTTCCCCACGAATTCGATGAAGAACCCCAACCCGAAAAGACCGAAAACGATGGCCGGGACCCCCGCCAAGTTCTGGATGGCCATGCGGACCGCTTGGACCCATCGAGAGTCGGCGTGGGCGTACTCCCGAAGATAAATCGCGGTGGAGACCCCCAGGGGGACCACGGCCACCGTCATCAAAACGACGAGGAACACCGTGCCGAAAATGGCGGGGAAGATTCCGCCTTCCGTCATGCCGTTGCGGGGGGCCGTCGTGAGAAATTTCCAGGACAGTCCCGCCCAGCCGTGGTAGGCGACGTGGCCCAGGATCATGGCCACCGCCAGGACCAGCGTTGCGCAAGCCAGCCCCGTGAGGGCCGTGAAGGCCCGGCTGATCAAATCGATCCAGCGGCGGTTCACCGAGCCCCCGTCAATTTTTCTTTAAGCCGAGTCACGAACATCTGTCCGGCGAAGTTGGTGAGGAAGGTGAAAATGAAAAGCATCACGCCGATGAAGAAGAGGACGTGGTAGTGGGGGCTGCCCTTCACCACCTCGCCCAGCTCGGCGGCGACAGTGGCGGAAAGGCTGCGGAAAGGGTGCCCGGCGTTCCAGGAAAGGACCGCCGCGTTGCCGCTGGCCATGAGGACGATCATAGTCTCGCCGATGGCACGGCCGAAGCCCAGAACGCAAGCCGCGAAGATCCCCGGAAACGCCGCGGGCAGGACCACGCGCCAGGCCGTTTGCCAGGAGGTGGCCCCCAGGGCGATGGACCCTTCGCGGAAACTGTTGGGGACGGAAGACAGGGCGTCTTCGGCCACGGTATAGACGACCGGGATGACGGCCAGGGCCAAAGCCATTCCCGCGTTCAAGGTGTTAAGACGGAAATCCAGCCCGAAGACGTTTTGGACGTAGGAGGCCGTCACGATGAGGGCCAGAAAGCCCAGCACGACGGAGGGGATTGCCGCCAAGAGCTCAATCACGGGTTTGACGATTTCTTTCAGCCAAGCCGCCGCGAACTCCGAGGTGAAAAGCGCCGCTCCCAAGGCCAAGGGAAGGGCGAACAAGAGAGAGACCAGCGTCACCTTGATGGTTCCTACGAAAAGCGGCAGGAGGGAATATTTCGGCACTTTTGAAACCGGCTGCCAGGAAAAACGGGCGGGTTTCCCCGCCGCCGGAGGTTGAGGCAAAAACAGTTTCGATAGGCCGGCCTCCTCCCGAACTTTGGGAGAAGTGAGGACCGGCAACGCTTCCTTGCCGATGAAAATGAAGATCATGACGAGGGCGGCGATGGCCACTCCCGCGCTTAGGCGGATGAACGTCTCGATGAGGCGTTCGGAGGCGGGTCGACGGCTCATCGGGCGGACTTTGATTTACCGACGGGGAAATAGCCCGCTTGGACCACGACCGCCTGTCCCCGGTCGCTCAAGATCCAATCGATGAATTTCTTCATGGGGCCGTCGGTGTTGGAGGCGACGTAGTAGTAGAGGTCCCGGCTGACCGGGTATTGTCCCGAGAGGATGTTCGCTTCCGTTGGAAGGAAAGCGGGATGGGATTCGTCCAAGCGGACGGCGCACATTTTCACTCCGGAGGTTTTGCTGGAAGACCCGCCGTAACCGATGCCCCGGGGGTCGCGGGAGACCGCGTTCACCACCCCCGCCGTACCGGGTAGGGTGAGGGCGTAGTCGCTGAAATCCTCGTTCTTGAGCACGTGTTCTTTGAAGAAGACGTAGGTCCCCGAGTTGTTCTCCCGGGAATAAAGGACGACCCGCCCGTCGGCGCCGCCCACCGACGGCCAGCGCTCAATCCCGCCGGTGAAAAGCCCTTT
>PMLF01000327.1 GCA_003158755.1 Elusimicrobiota bacterium
GCCCAGGTTGTAGATCTCGTCCGGACGGATCTTCTCGATCAGCCGGTTCAAGTTGCTGGAATCCGTCAAGTCGCCGTAGTGGAGGGAGAACTTCCCGTCCTTGAGGTGGGGGTCCCGGTAGAGAGGTTCCAGCCGCCCCGTATTGAAGCTGGAGGACCGCCGGATGNNCGCCGTGGACCTCATAACCTTTCTCAAGCAGCAGTTCGCTCAAGTAGGATCCGTCCTGACCCGTGACGCCGGTGATGAGAGCTTTTTTCATTTTTCCCCGTCCAATAAATAGAATGGCTCCGCGGATTTTAACACTGTTTTCGTCCGTGGACAATCAACGCGTTCAGTTCCGATTCCAAACGCCCAAGAACCATTTCCTTTCCAAATCGTTCCTCCGCCATGCGCCGGGAGGCGTCGTCGGGTCCGCGGGTGGACTCCGCCTTCATCGCCGTCACGGCCTCCGCCAGGGCCTCGGGGTTCTCCGGCGGAACGAGCGAAACGGCGGACGGCAGTTCTCCCGCCAACCGCGCCAGTTCGGTGCCGGGCTCGGCGGTCACGAGGAACCGGCCGCCCACGGCGAGGATGGCCGTCAGCTTGGAGGGCATGACGAGGTCCGCCGCTCCCTTCCGCTGGAGGACAAGGTGCAGGTCCGCGGCATTCAAGAAGGACGGCATCTCCTCCTCGGGCATCAACGGGAAGAACCGCACGTTCTCCATCCCGGCGGCGAGGGATTCCAAGGTTTTCCGTTCGGAACCGTCCCCCGCCAGGACGAAGAGGACGTCCTTCCGGCCGGCCAGCCACGAAGCCGCTTTCAAAAGGAGGTCCAACCCCTGCTTTCGTCCCATGTTGCCCGAATAAAGGACCATGAAAACATCCGGAGGGATGTTCCATCTCCGTCGAAAATCCGCCCCCGCCGCCGGGTCCGGACGGAAGCGCCCGGTGTCCACCCAATTCACGAGGGAACGCGTCCGGTCCGCTTCGACCCCTTTTTCCGTCAATCGGCGCACCATAGCCCCGGAGATAGAGGACACGCGGTCGAACCGCCGGAAGATCCGGCGCTCGAGGATGGAGGCGGCGTTGATCGCCCACGAGGGAAGGAATCCAAGCTCTCCCGCGGCTCCGACCTCGAAATCCTGGACGTGAAGCCACGACCGGGCGCCGCAGAGGCGCGCTGAAATCCAAGCATCGGGCGCGCAAAACAGGGCGGGGGCGACGGCGAACACGACGTCGGGTTTCCAAAAAGCGTGAGCCCAAACCACGGGCGCCCCGGACAGGGCGAAGGAGAGCAGATGGAGGAGGCGCTTCACCGCCGTCGGACGACGGGGAACCCACAAAGGACAGCGGACCACGCGGACCCCGTTCCGGATTTCCCGGCGGTAGAGAAAAGAGGAGTAGCCCGGGGCCACCTTCCAAGCGGGGTAATACGGCGGAGCCGTGACGACGGTGACTTCATGCCCCCGGCCCGCCAACCATTCCGCCATCTCCCCGGTGTACTTCCCGATCCCCGTAGGCTCAGGCGCATAATTGATCCCGTAGATGAGTATCTTCAAAAAAACCCCCGTCGCGTATTAAAAATTTGTCACCCCGGCGAAAGCCGGGGTCCAGGGTTTGAAACGGTTTTTTGAAACAAGTTTTTCAGCCTAGACCCCGGCTTTCGCCGGGGTGACGAACCTTGCGGTTCGTCATTTTTTTCTCGCCGAGAGGACCAGGCAATCCCCCCGCCCCGTCCGGCTGAACCACCACGAAACGGGGAACAGGATTCCCCTCCAAACCAGCATCAGCGAGGCCACCAAGAGCGGTCGTCGAAGAGCCCGCGTCGGACGCCCCTGACGGGCCGCGACCCGGGCGATGAGGGAATGAGCCGCCCAGAGAGCAGGCGTTTCCTGGCGGACCCGAACGTCTTCGAAACCCGTCGACGACAAGAGGCCCCTCAGGACTTCCGCCGTGAAGTGGGTCAGGTGAAAGGGAACGTGCCAGTTGATCCACTTCCGTCCGAAGAAGGCCCGCAGCCCGGAATGGGCGTTGGGAAGGCTGATCCAAACTTCACCGCCCGGATTCAGCAATCGGTGGACGCGGTGGAGGGTGCCCGACGGATCGGGAACGTGCTCAAGAACGTTCGACAGGACCACCACGTCGTAAAGACTTTGGGGGCGGAAATCTTCCAAGAGCGCCGTATGGACGGTGAAACCCTCGGCGCGGGCGGCCTCCGCCGCCTTTTCGTTCAGCTCCAAACCTTCGGCCTGGAACCCGTTCCGTCGGTAGAAACGAAGCCCCCGGCCCTCGTTGCATCCCACGTCCAGGAGCCGGCCCGTTCCCCGACGGGAGTGGAACGAAATATCGCCGTCCGCCGCCATCCACCACCGGTATAGAGGGGAATCGAAAAGGAACCGCCGCATCCGAGTGTACAGCGTATTTCTCTCACCGCCGAAATTGTAATGGGTTTCATAGGCGGCCTTCAGCTCGTCGGACGAAAAGAGCGGGCGCGTCTGCTCCAAGCCGCATTTCCGGCAGGCGCGGATTTTAAACCACCCCGGAATACCGAACCGGGTATCGAAAACGCCGTCGAGGACGACGTCCAGCGCGCCGCCGCAAATCACACACGGCGCATAAGGGTCGCTCATCCCGTTCCTCCGGCGATGAAACTTTCCGGCCGTTCCCGCCGGAAACCGAAGTGATGCCGGATCGCTTGGACGGTCCTCTCGGCGGCGTGGCCGTCGCCGTAGGG
>PMLF01000235.1 GCA_003158755.1 Elusimicrobiota bacterium
CAGATGCTGGCCATCGCCCGCGCCCTCATGGCCCGACCCAAGATGCTGATGTTGGACGAGCCCTCCATGGGGCTGGCCCCGCTCATTGTCCGGAAGATTTTTGAAGTCATCCGCCGGATCAACGACGAGGGCATCCCCATACTCCTCGTCGAGCAGAACGCCCAGCAAGCCCTCGCCATCGCCCACCGGGGTTACGTTCTGCAAACCGGACGGATCGAATTGGAAGGGAGGGCCAAGGACCTCTTGCAGAATCCTGACGTCCGGAAAGCCTATTTGGGGATCGACTGATTCTTATTTGCCGTCATACCGGCGAAAGCCGGTATCCAGGTATTGAAACCGTTTTTAAAGCCAGTTGTACTCCCTAGACCCCGGCTTCCGCCGGGGTGACGACCTTTTCTAATGGGGTGAGATTTTCCGGCAGGAGGTTCCGTCCCACAGGCCGACGTCTTCGAGAGTGGGGGCGATAAGGGATTCCATTCCCAGTTCCAACTCCAAGGCGCGGCAGCGGTCGACGGCGACGTTGGTCTTGGGACGTTTGGACATGAGGGAGCAGCAGTCTTTATAGGGCAGGTTGGAGAGGTCGAAGGTTCCGATTCTCTGGGCGATGCGCACGATGTCTTCTTTGTCCATGGAGATGAGCGGCTGGAAGACCGGAAGGCCCAGCCCTGATTGGGCGGCGGCCATGTTCTCCAAGGTTTGGCTGGCCACCTGGCCCAGGCTGTCGCCCGTGATCAAGGCGAGAAGGTTCCGTGAGGCGGCAAAGGCCTCGGCCGTCAGGAACATGAATCGTCGGAAAAGCACGGTCTCGTAGGCCTCCGGCGCCTTCAAGGCCGCCGCGGCCTGATACCGGTGGTGGGGGATCAAGTAAAGGGCCGACTTCGGGTTGAACGTCCGCAGCACCCGGTGGAGGTCGATGATCTTGGTGCCGATCACTTCTTCGTTCGTCGGATATGGATGGAAGTGCAACAGGTCCACCAAGGCCCCCCGCCGCATCATCGACCACGCCGCCACCGGGGAGTCGATCCCTCCCGAAAAAAGGCACAACATCCTTCCCGAACTTCCGCGCGGCATGCCCCGCTGGCCTCCGGTCTTCTCGGCAAATAAGAGCGCCTTGCCCGGCAAGATCTCGACATGGATCCCGAGGTCGTGATCCACCATTTTTACTTTCAGGCCGGTTTCCTCCGCCACCGCTCCTCCCAGGGAGCGGCATAAGGCGTCCGACGACACCGGGTAGGTTTTGTCCACCCGCTTCACGTACACTTTGAACGTCTCCGCGCCCTCGGCGGCCCGCGCCAAGGCGACGCAATCCGCTTTCAACGATTCTTCTTCCCGGGGCACCTGACGCCCGAAGGCATACCAGGCGATCCCGAAAACCATCCCCAACTCCCGCCGGATCCGTTCCTTGTCGTGTCCCTCCGTCAACGGCGCCACCAGTCGGCAGTCGTTGATGTTAACTTCCGTCGCATCGGACGGGACCAGCCGCGCCCGCAGATCCTCTCTAAGCCTCCGCTCGAAATAGCCGCGGTTGGCGCCCTTAGTCCCGATTTCGGAGTAGTGGATGAGGAGGATTTCCATGGGGACGTCATGATACCAAATCACCTCGTCGGAAAAAGTTTGTTAACAAACCGTTGATTTCGGCTGGAATGTCGCTTATATTTGGCGAGGGTACCTATCTGTGATGCGTAAAACCGAGGGGAACATGCAGCGGACTGTTGGTTGCGGGATATCGCGGGCGATTGTTTCGAACGCGGGGGCGGTTCTATTTTTTGTATTGGTTTTAACCGCTCGACCTCTTTTCGCCGTTCCCTACAACGCCACACCCGTCAACGTGGACCCGGCCGCCCTCGGTTTGAGCTTCAGCGATGTTTCCCTCGGGGACTTCAACAACGACGGGTTCCTGGACGTCCTCATGAACGGGACTTCCGCCGGCACCGCCGCCACGCGGCAGCTCCGTATTTACCTAAGCAACGCCGGGGCCTTTCCTTCCGTCAACGATGCGGCCCACATTCTGACCCCCGCCGGCGCGGCGGCGGGTTTTCAGGACGGTGGCGTCGCCTTCGGCGACCTCGACAACGACGGCCACCTGGACGTTCTGGCGAGCGGCCTGGACCGGTCGGGGGCGCGGCAACTACAGGTTTATTTCTACAACCCCGCCGCAGGGACGTTCACCACCGTCAACGTCCCGGGTGCGGCGGGCCTCGGCGCCAACATGGGCCGCGTGGCCCTGGCGGATTTCGATCTCGACGGAGATCTGGACATCCTGGTCAGCGGCACCACCACGGGCGCCAACGCCGGGGCGGTGCTGCGGGTCTATCCCAACCTTGGTAACCGGACCTTCGGCGCGGCCATCGCCGTGGGCGTCGGCCTCTGGAACTCCGACGTGGCCGTGGGCGATTTCAACAACGATGGGTTGCCGGACGTCCTGGCCGAAGGGGTGGACACGGGCGGCGTGCGCCGCCTCAGAGTTTTTAGGAACACATCCGCCGCCGGCGTCATCTCTTTCGCCGCGCCCATCGACCTGGCTACGGGGCTCTCCCAGGGCGGCGTGGCCTGGGGGGACCTCAACAACGACGGCTTCCTGGACGTCGTCGCGAACGGATCCACCGCCGGCAACAACGCCGGTTCCCAACTCCAGTTCTATCTGAACAACGGCGCGGGCGGGTTCGGCGGCGCCAACACCGTCGACACCGTTACCGCCAACGGGGCGGGTCTTTGGGGGGGGTCCGTCGCCGTGGGGGACACCGACAACGACGGCGATTTGGACATCCTGGCCAACGGGCGGGACCGGGGCGGAGCCCGACAGTTGAGGGTGTACCGGAACAACGGTACGACACCCACACCCGGTTTCACCACGCAGGCCGTCACCAACGTCACCGGCGGCGCCGGGCTGGGGTACCGGGACGGCGGCGTGGCCTGGGGAGACTTCAACAACGACCGTAAGATCGACGTGCTGGTCAGCGGCACCGACAACGCCGGCACCCGCCGTCTTCGGGTGTTCTGGAATACCGTCGCGCAGGCGAACACGGTCCCGACGGCGCCGACGACGCTGGTTTCCACCTTCACCTTCAACTCCGCCGGGGTCTCCGCGGCGACCTTCAAATGGAACCCGGGCACGGACACGGCCCCGGGAGCCACCGCCGCCAACATGCTGGCCTACGATCTCCAGGTGTCGACGACGAACGCCTTCACCGGGGTCTACACGATCCCCGGCCTCCAGACCGCCGCGCCGCTCCAGGGGAACTACGTTCGCCCTCCGAGGATCTACGACGGGAACACGAACCATGGAGTGATGTTGATCTCCACCGCGCCCTGGCAGGCCCCGGCGGCGCCGGAGGGCCTCCGAACCGACACCACCTATTATTACCGCGTGCGGACCTACGACAATGGCCTGATCCCCAGCGGCTGGAGCGGCACGGGGACCCTTTGGACGGGCGTGGCGCCGTCGTCGGTGACCTTGACGGCCGGATCGGGGCCCAACCCGGACAACATCACCCTCTCTTGGAACGCTCCCGGCGACGACGCCACCAAAGGAAACCTCACCGGCAATTACCGCATCCAATATTCGACCATCTCTTCGACGGTGTGGAGCCTTACATCTACCCCAGCCAACGCCTTCACCGTCACCATCGCCACCGCCAACGTGACGCCGACCTCTTTGCAGTCGAAGATCCTCAACGGTTTGCAGGACGGGGCGACCTACTATGTTGTCCTTTGGAGCCAGGACGACGTGGGGTTGTGGTCCGTGATCTCCAATACGGCCAACGCCATGGCCGCCTTGGGCGGGTTGGTGCCGCCGGGCACGATCACGCTGAACGCCGCCACGGGTGCCTCCCCGGGCCAGATCTCCCTTTCCTGGGTGGCCCCGGGAGACGACGGTTTCACGCCCGGCACCTGGGCCGCCGCTTACGACATCCGTTATTCAACGACGGCGGCCCAGTCGCCGGCCGCGAGCAACGCGCTTTTCAATACCGCCTCCTCCGTGGCCCCGGCCTTTGGGACGATTCCCGCTCCTTTGGTGGAAGGGACGCTCCAAACTTTCGTGTTGTCAAACCTCCTGGAAGGCGTCACCTACTACTTCGCCATCAAGGCCCGGGACTCGTCGCTCAACTGGTCGAACCTGTCCAACGGCGCCACCACCTGGGCTCTGCGAGACACAACCCCGCCTGGGCCTCCTCTAAACGTCTCGGCCGCCACGGGGGGCGATCCCGGCGACATCGATTTGACCTGGACGGCTCCGGGCGACGACGGCCAGACGCCCGGCGGCACTTGCCAAGTTTATGACATCCGATATTCGACGACGGTTGGGTTGTCTCCCGCCGTTAACGACGCGAACTTCAACGCCGCGGCTTCTGTTTCCGGCTTCGGGACCATCCCCGCTCCCGCCGTCCAGGGGACGATTCAAAATATGGCTCTGGCGGGGCTCCTGCAAGGCGTCACCTATTATTTCGCCATGAAGGCCGCCGACGAGAACCCCAATTGGTCGGTCCTCTCGGCCGGCGCCACGGCCCAGGCTCAGGTGACGTTCCAAAGCATCGTCCTGGATATTTCCAATTATGATTTCGGCACGGTGGCCGTGGGGCTTTCGACCCAAACGACGGTGGCCGTCAACGTGACCTACAGCGGGAACGTTCCCAGCACGTTCCTGATCTCGGCGGCCACGGTGACGGCCGGGTCGCCCTGGAGCCTCGGCGCGGCCACCGGGATCAATCAAGCCGTCCTTTATGGTGGAGCCAACTCTACCCAGCCTCTCATAACCGATTTCGCGGCGGGGGACGTGATATCGACGACGGCCCAGGCTTGCACGGCGGGGAACTTCGCCCTCGTCGACGAGGATTGCGTGGCCGTACTCGACGGACAGTACGTTTCGCTGTGGTTCCGTCTGGACATGCCCACCAAGTCGTCGACGGTGGCGCAGCAGCAGATTCAAGTTACCGTCGATGCCGGACCTTAAAGAGAATTTGAAAAGTGGCCGGGTCGTCGCATAAAGAGATTTGGAAGCGATCCGAAAGGGTCGCAAGAATAAGAAGGCAGCAGCGCACTTCAAACGAAGCAAGGAGGGTATCATGAAGAAGTTCCTGGCAGTGGTTGGACTGATGATGATGGCCGGCGGAGCGATGGCGGCCACTTCGGCAAACCTGGTCCTGAATGTGACGCCCACGGGCACGAAAAGCGTGACGCTCAGCACCGGGACCATCAACGCGTCGTTGAACGTTGCTCAAGCGAACAACATCATCTCAACGGGTGTGGTGGTGAACAATGCGGGCAACGTTCCGGCGACTTACCAACTGGTCGTCGCTTCGCCTCTCTGGACGGTCGCTGGAGCGGCGGGTGTGGACACCATTCACATGCAGGCGGAATTCAATTCCGCGGTGCCGGGATCCGCGCCTTTCGGATCGGCGGCTAACTACGACCTGACGACCTCCAACAAGACGTCCACAGCCTCTGTATTCTTCGGCAACCAGAGCGGATTGAACGTGGCTCCTGCGGCGAATGTGAGCTTGTGGTTCGACATCGACATGCCGACGGCGTTGAGCTCGCCGGCTTCTAATAGTACGCAAGCGCTCACCGTAACGGTGACGGCTAGCTAAGCATAGTAGAGAGGGGGGAAACCGAAATGGTTTCCAGTACTGCCAGGGACTTCGGACTCCTCCGGACGGTCGGCCAAGCGTCGGCCGCCCGGGGGAGACGGAGGGCGGGACTCGGAAACCGATAGCTGTCCAAGAGCCTTCCTTCGGGTCTTGTTCGATCCGATACCGGGAGGAAGGAGCTGGGACAGTAAGAGCAAGAGGGTGGAACGGATTTGAAAGAAAGCGTTTCGGTCCTAGGCCGAAACGGGATGTTTGAAAAATTAAGAAAAGGGTGGAGATCATGAGCTACGGAAGCAGAGTCAAACATGAAGTGAAAGTTAACTTCATGATCATCGCATTGATGATCATGGCGATTCCTGTTTTTGCCAATCTAGGTATAGGCGTCCGATTTCCCGATATTGTTTTGGAGCAGGTCAACCCCGGCATGATCTTGAATTTCCGTCAAGACAAGAACATTCCCTATGTTCTCATCAATCAATCCGACGCGGCCGTCGATGTGATGGTGGAGTCCCAGCCTCCCGCCAAGAAAAACCTTAAAGAAGGATACGAACCGACCCCCACTGGAGACTGGATGAAGATCCTGCCCACCCGCATCCATTTGGAGAAAGGCGAAGTGGCTTCGGCGGACGTGATCCTGTCGGTGCCCAACGACCCCGCCCTCGTCGGCCATCACTACCAGATGGATATCTACGCCCACTCGGTCGGCGGCGGGTTCTTGGCGGTGGGCGTGTTGAATTATGTTCGGTTCTCCGTCGGCACGATGGGGCCCGATTCTCTGAAAAAAGAATCCGCTATGAAAAGGTTGTCGAACCTGGACCTGGACCTTACGCCCCAAAGCGTTAAGGCTGAAGGCGTTCCTCTTGGCCAGAATGTAGCTTTGAAAGCTTATAGAGCGGGTCCCCTCAAATTGACGAACCGAGGGGAAGATACCCTGAAGCTTCGCCTGGAGAGTGTTACCGTGGATAACAATTTGAAACACCCCGACTACGACGCCGGGGATCCCAAGTGGCTCACGGTCAAGCCATCGACCCTCAAAGTGAAGTCGAACCGTATCGAGGAAGCGGCCCTGACGGT